>NZ_RZQP01000076.1:0-25665 GCF_003998165.1 Mesorhizobium sp. M7A.F.Ca.US.007.01.2.1
CGCAAAAGCCCTCCGATGAATTCCTGCGCCGTTCCCAGGAGACCATGAGAAAATGGCGCGAGATGATGCGGCAGTCGGAAGACATGCAGGCGCAACCATTGAAGCCACAAGCGATTGCCCGGGCTGCGGGTAGTATTCGATGTAGGGAAAGGTCGAACCGACAATCAGCACCGCGTCACAACTCTCCATCGCCTCTTGCGAAGCCAGGGTTCCAAGAATGCCGATCCCGCCGGTGGTGTAGGGATGGTCGTCCGGCAGCACCGCCTTGCCCAGCAAAGCCTTCGCGACAGGCGCCTGCAGCAGGCGCGCCGTGTGTTCGAGTTCGGCGGCCGCGCCGATGGCGCCGCGCCCGGCCAGGATCGCAACCCGCGAAGCGTCATTGAGAATGGCGGCGGCTTTGTCGAGCTCAACGTCCAGCGGTACGGTGTGACCGGCGAACATATCCTGCGGCGTGTGCGCCGGGCGATTGCGCTTGGAGCGCTTCGACGGATCACGCTCCTGCTCCTGGATGTCGCTGGCAATCGAAAGATGGGCGACGCCCTTGCGCGCCAGCGCCGTTCGGCAGGCAAGGCTGGCGACGTTTTCCATATGCGCGGCGTCGGCAACATGGGCGTTATAAACGGAGACATCGTTGAACACGCGCGTCAGATCGACATCCTGTTGCGTGAACGTTTCGATCAGATCGTGGAACTGCATGCCCGTAATCGCCAGCACTGGAGCCTGGTCGAGCTTGGCGTCATAGAGGCCGGTCAGAAGATGTGTTCCGCCGGGGCCGGACGTCGCAAGGCACACGCCCAGCTTTCCTGTCCACTTGGCATATGCACATGCCATGAAGGCAGCCGACTCTTCATGCCGGACCTGAACGAAGGCAATTTTGTCGCGCCGCGTCCGCAACGCTTCCATGACCCCGTTTATGCCGTCTCCCGGCAAGCCGAACACCACCTCCACGTCCCAGGCGACGAGTGTGTCGATCAGAATTTCTGCTGCATTCGGCATGTCAGGGTAGCTCCGGGTGGATGGTGTCCGAACCGGTGAATCCCGAGTTGGTTCCTTCGTCGCAATAAATCGTGACAGGTTTCTGGGGCGATCTTCCTGGGGCGGTCTATTCGATCTGCTCGAACGTGCATTGCCGTGGCGCCTTGTCGGGGCGCCAGCGCAGCAGTTTGGTGCCATGGCGAAACCGATTGCCGGTGACGTGGTCGAAGCGGACCTCCACCACCAGTTCAGGTTCCAAAGGCTCCCATTGTCCGCTGCGCTCCGTGCTCCAGCGGCTCGGGCCGCCGGGCGCCTTGCCGGTGAATCCGGGCTCTGACCGCAGCGCCTCCAGCCGGCGCGTGAGCGCTCCTCTGTCGGTCCTGGCGATGGTCGACGTGAAGCCGACGTGATCGAGCTTGCCGTCGTCATTGTAGAGGCCGAGGAGCAGTGAGCCGACCTCACGGCTATCCGCGAGATAGCGGAAACCGCCGACAACGCAATCGGCGGTGCGCCTCGGCTTTACCTTCACCATCGCACGTTCGCCGCACAGATAATGCTCGTCGAGCACTTTGGCCACGATGCCGTCGGTCGATGCATGGCCGGCCCCGTTCAGCCATCGAGCCGCCGTCGCTGCATCATAAGTGCACTTCGACAGGCGAAGATCCGGACTGTTCGAGGAGGTCACGAAGTCCTCGATCGCTCGCCGCCTTTCGACAAGTGGTTTGCCCGTGATGACCTCGCCGCCCGGCCTGGCAAGCATGTCGAAGAGGATCAGACTGGCAGGCGTCTGCGAACTCAGTTTGCGGATTCTGCTTTGTGCCGGGTGAAGACGCATCTGCAGCGCCTCGAAGGAAAGCTCACCGTCCACCTCGATGACAATCTCGCCGTCGATGACGAAATGCCCGCGCTCGAGGGCACGCAGGATCTCCGTGATTTCCGGAAAATAGCGGCCGAGCGGCTTGCCGGATTTGGCGCGCAGGTCAACGGTGTCGTCGCTCTTGAAAGCAAGGCAGCGAAATCCGTCCCATTTAGGCTCGTACTGCCAGCGGTTCCCATCCCTTGGGATTGCATCGGCAAGCCTGGCCTCCATCGGAGACGTATCCAGCGGGAGCGGGAAGGCGTTTATCGGTTCATGCACGGATCAGGCCTCCAAAACCGGTTCAGGAACGGCTCCGGCTTTTCAACTTCCAGGACAGCACCGCGTTCCATCTGACGGGTTCATGGCAGGTCCTTCGCGATGGACATTTTCATTTGCCGCCGGAACCCGGTGACGGCTGGCCGCTTTGATGTCATCGGCGGCGCGAAAGGAGATGCCCATCGACCTCTCATTGTGGACAGCTTTTGTCGGAACCGTCATTCTGATGCAGGTGCCGCCAGGCCCCGACAGCATGCTGGTGATGGCCCGCGGCATCGGACACGGGCGCGGCGTGGCGTTGTTCACGGTACTCGGCATGACGCTGGGCGCCGGACTGGTGCAGCTTCCGCTGATTGCATTCGGCCTGTCTTCGCTTGTCCACGCCTCGCCGGTGGCGTTCAATCTGCTTCGATGGGCCGGGGCGGCCTATATCATGTGGCTGGGTTTCCGGCTGCTGCTTTCAGCCTCGGCAACCATTCCCACAGGTGACATCAAGGCCCTGCGGCCGCTCGCCGCCGCCCGGGAAGGAATGATCGCCAATCTGAGCAATCCCTGGCCTTTGATGTTCATGGTTGCGTTCCTGCCGCAATTTGTCGACCCGCATAGGGGCTCCGTCACGTTGCAACTGGTGCTGCTTGGCGCAACACAGAAGATAACCGGTGTGCTGGTGCTGGGAGCCTACGCCTTGGCATCGGGCGCGGTCGGCGCATGGGTCATGCGGCACCCTCGCGCAAGGCTTTGGCAGCAGCGGCTCGCCGGCTGTCTCATCATCGGCCTCGGCGTGCGGATGGTGATCGGCGGCAGTACGAGCCGCTGACTTCAACAAATAGCTTTTGTGCCACGTCGCCTGAAGGACTGGCTTTGACACATGCATTCTCTTCTTCAGGCAAACGGAGCATTCGCTTTGACGTTCGGCTCCGCCGCCGTCGCGGGCCGGGACCGTGTCCAGGAACAAAAAACCTGACCGGAGGTTCGAATCTCGATCTCAATGCAGCTGCAACGCTTCATCGCCATCCGATTGGAATGTTCGTCATGATTTCTTGCGTGGCCCCGGTAAAGACGCGCCTTCAATGAACAAGCCGCCCGAGAATGCTGGCCAAAGGGAAAGCAGGCGAAAAGGGGGCGGCGTCGTTCGGGCGCTTGGGCTTGGCCTGATCACCGGCGCGGCCGATGATGACTGCTCGGCCATCGGTACCTACGCAAGCGCCGGAGCGCGGTTCGGCCCCGACCTGCTGTGGACGGCACCTGTCACGCTGCCGATGATGTATCTCGTCGTCTACCTTTCATCCAAACTTGGCCAAGTTTCGGGTCGCGGGCTTTTCCAGGTCATATCGGACTTCTATCCGCGTTGGCTGCTATGGTCCGTGCTGGTGGGCGTGCTGATTGGCAACACGATCGAGGCAGCCGCCGACCTTGGCGCCATGTCGGCGGCTATTGTGCTGTTCGTTCCGCTGCCTGCTCCGTTGGTCGTCACTGCCGTTGCGGTCGTCATTTTTGCCCTGCAGGTGCTCGGATCGTACAAATTGATCCGAAACGTGTTCCGGTGGCTGGCTCTGGCTCTGCTTGCCTATGTGGTCTCCGCGGTACTTGCCAAACCGGATGCCGCTTCCGTCCTGCGTGGCACGCTGTTGCCACAAATCGAGTTCAGCCGAGAGTACCTGTCCATCCTCGTCGCCATCGTCGGGACCACTCTCTCCGCATACCTTTACACGTGGCAGTCCAATCAGGAGGTGGAGGAGGAGATCGCCAAGGGTCGAACGAGCCTCGAAGAGCGCAAAGGCGCCACCGAGGGTGAACTGCGCCGATCCCGCCGCGATATCCTGATCGGCATGACGTTCTCCAATCTGATCATGTATTTTATCATCCTTTCGACCGGGTCGACGCTCTACAAGGCCGGACACACGCAGATCGAGACAGCGGCACAGGCGGCCGAAGCGCTGCGGCCGCTTGCCGGCGACGCTGCCGGCATTCTCTTTGCGGCCGGTGTAATTGGCGTCGGCTTCCTGGCCGTGCCGATCATGACCGCTGGCGCTGCTTTCGATTTCGCCCAGGCGATGGGATGGAAGAATAGCCTGCATGCCAAACCCCGGCAGGCTCCCAAATTCTACATCGCGATCGGGGTCATAACGCTGGTGGCGGTGGGTCTCAATTTCTTCGGCTTCAACCCGATGAAAGCTCTCGTCTGGTCCGGCATCGTGCAAGGATTTTCAACGCCGCCGCTGCTGCTTCTCATCCTCATCATGACCAACAATCGCAAGATCATGGGCGACAAGGTCAACAGCACAAGCACGAACATCCTGGGCGGCGTGACGACCTTGGCGATTTTTGCGGCGTCGGCGGGATTGGTGGCAAGCTGGTTCCTGTAGCTCGCATGGCATGACAGATGTTCAGGCACGGTGGAACATCGGCGGTCAAATCCCGTTGAGACGCTTGTGGGAGAAAGGAGGTTGTCCATGTCAAAGTTGCAGGCCGCAACTCCGGACCGTTTAAGGCAACTCAGGCTTGAAGCTTCAGCACATTTCGCTCCGTTGATGCTGAACGAAGCCCTGTTGCGCCTTTCCCATGCCTGCGGAGGCGACAGCCTCGACCGCTTCGAGAAAGCCATGGTTGATCAAATCGAGGCTGCCAAGGACGATCGGGCCGATTTCGAAACGATCAAGGAACTCGCGATCGAGCAGCTTTACGCCCTGGTCCGGAACGCCAACGATTCGCCGAAAAAGAAACAGTCGCTGGAGAAGATCGACACGCGCAGAACGCCCGGCCGGTCCGAAGAACCACGCACGCTCGAGGACCAACTGCAGGCGGGGTTGGAGGATTCCTTTCCGGCGAGCGATCCGCCTTCGGTGGTGTCCACGACCATTTCAGGCGGAGCAAAGAAGCTGGTTGGGACCGACGAGGTCCTGGAGAAGCAGCGGCGACAAGCGTCCAGCAAGGAAGATCGCTCGTAGACCGCGGTGCCGGCTGGGTTGGCTGCAAACCAAAGAGTGCGGGTGCGCCAACGGAAACAGCTGACGCCATCGCATCAAAGTTTGACAGCCGCCTCCCGCGCCCAGAGCCGCAGTTTGCGGCATGACTGCACAAACGCAGCTACCGAAGCTGCCGAATCCAGCCGCCTCAGCCCCTCATCGGCATCGGGAGCGACGCCTGCTTTGATCAGGAGCGGCTCGGCCCCGGAGGTGAAGCCGATGAACTTGCAATGCGCAAACGCATCAGACACGAAATCCTTCGCAGCGGCCTCCTTGACCAGTAGCTCGGCGCCCGCCTCGGAGAGGAGCAGCACCACCGCGTCGAACAAAACGGATGGACCGCCGTCGATCATGTGCCTTGCTTCGATGTGGGTGCCGTCGGCGGCTTCGACGCCGCCCACCTTGGGCGCAACCACCTCCATCACCGCGCCTTCCGCTTCGATGGCGGAACGAAGTTCCTCGAACAGCGCGACATCGGCTCCATCGCTGAGCATGACACCGACTTTGCGGCCTTCGAAACTGTCGGGCCCGTTTTGGATGATGCTGAGCGCCGGCGACGGCGGCAAGTCATCGCGCGGTGGAACGGCGGCTTCGGCAGGTTCGGGCATGTCACGGATGCCGAGCTTGTCGGCGACCGTGGTCGCCAGCGTTTCATCGATGTTCAACAAATGCGAAACCATGCGTTCGCGGATCGCCGGTGCCTGGACCTTGCTCAGTTCAAACGTCAGCGCCATCGCGATGTGACGCTGCTCCGGTGGTGTCTGGCTGTTGAAGAATTGCCGGGCCTGGCTGTAGTGATCGGCGAAGCTCTCCGCGCGCAGACGTACTTTCTGCCCTTGTTCGGCATCGGAGAAAGAACGGAAGCCACGCTGCGGATCCTCGCGCGGTCCCAGTCCCCATGAGTTAGGTTCATAGTTGGCGCGACCGGCCGGATTGCGCATGGCCATGTGCCCGTCCTGTTGAAAATGGGCGAACGGGCACTTCGGTGCATTGATCGGCAGATGGGTAAAGTTCGGGCTGCCCAGTCGTTTCAATTGGGTATCGAGATAGGAGAAGTTGCGGCCCTGCAGAAGCGGATCGTTGGAGAAATCGATTCCGGGCGGCACATTCTGCGTCATGAATGCAACCTGCTCGGTCTCGGCGAAGAAATTATCCGGCATCCGGTCGAGCACCAGCCGACCGACCGGAATTGGTTCGAGAACCTCTTCGGGAATGATCTTCGTTGCGTCCAGGATATCGAAGTCAAAACTGTCGGCAAACGCCTGATCGAACAGTTGCACCGTCAACTCCCATTCCGGGAAATTGCCGGCCTGTATGGCCTCCCACAGATCGCGGCGATGGAAGTCGGGATCGGCGCCGTTGATCTTGACCGCCTCGTTCCAGACCACCGATTGCATGCCGAGCTTCGGTTTCCAGATGAACTTGACGAAGGTGGATTCGTCCTTGGCGTTGACGAGGCGGAACGTATGCACACCGAAGCCTTGCATGAAGCGGAAGGAACGCGGGATGGCGCGATCCGACATGATCCACATCACCATGTGCATCGATTCCGGCATCAGGCTGATGAAGTCCCAGAAATTGTCGTGCGCCGTCTGTGCCTGCGGAAAAGCACGGTCGGGCTCCTGTTTGGCGGCGTGGATCAGATCGGGAAACTTGATGGCGTCCTGGATGAAGAAGACCGGAATGTTGTTGCCGACCAAATCCCAATTGCCTTCCTTGGTGTAGAGCTTGACCGCAAAGCCGCGCACGTCGCGGGCGAGATCGAACGAGCCCTTGTTGCCGGCAACCGTCGAGAAACGAACGAATGCCGGCGTCTTTTCACCAGCTCGCTGGAAAATGTCGGCACGTGTGTATTTGGCCAGTGAGTCGTAGGTCTCGAAATAACCATGCGCGCCATAGCCGCGGGCATGGACGACCCGTTCCGGGATGCGTTCGTGGTCGAAGTGGAAAATCTTCTCGCGAAAGTGAAAGTCTTCGATCAGCGATGGTCCGCGTTCACCGATCCGCAATGTGTTTTGGTCGTCGGAGACAGGCGTTCCGAGCGCCGTGGTAAGGACAGGCGTGTCGTCTCCCGCAATCTGGTGCAACTCGCCGCCATTTCCGCGCGCGCTATTCTGATCCAGTCCACTTGCCGATTGGCGAGCGGAGGGGCGAGCGGATTTGGCCATGACAGGTCCTCGATCGATACTGGAAGGTTGAAGTGGCAAGCCATCAAACTGCCGGTGAACGGCTTTGTTCCCGTAAAAAAGCGGACGCTGTTAGATACCACTGTCGAAGGAGGCGTCGCTGCTGCGGCGATGGTATGCGCCGATCGCATGACAGACATCTCCGCCCGCGAAGAATTATGAAGAGTTGTCTCCAGCAAGAGGAACGAACCAAACTTCCATGCATTTAGCTGAGGCTGCGTTCACACACTCTTTCTGCTGGGAGCTGGACCATTGTCATCCGGAGGCTGCCTTTTGGCCGACCAGGAAACCAATGAAGTTTCCATCGTTGACCTGATACCCGCCCTGCGGGCATTCGCGCGCACCTTCTGCCGCGTCCCCGACGATGCTGACGATCTCGTGCAGGAGACACTGACCAAGGGTCTCGCCAACATCGACAAGTTCGAACCCGGTACGCGAATGAAGTCGTGGCTCTTCACCATCATGCGCAACACCTATTATACCCGGGTCAAGATCGCTGCCCGGGAGGCGCCAGGCCTGCTCGACTGCGCCTCTTCGAGACCAATTTCGGAAGCCACCCAGGAATGGACCGTTCAGAGCAGGGAAGTTCACGGCGCCATTCAAAGACTGCCTGAACACCAACGCGAGGTGCTGATGCTGATCGGCGTTTTGGGAGTGAGCTACGAGGAAACCGCCGACATATGCGGTTGCGCGGTCGGGACGGTCAAAAGCCGCCTGAACCGTGCGCGCGCCAACATCCTTGAACTCCTAGGGGAGAGTTCGCTGGAGACATTGATGGAGAGGAGAAACCAGCTGTCGGACGGTCAGCTCGACGTCGAGGTCGACAGCCGCAGATAGTCAGTTGTTCGCGTCGCGCCGACGCTTCTCGACGAGCGCGTTCTGCAATTCGATCGCCAGCTTGGTGAGGCGGTCCGGAATCTTTTCCTGCTCTATGGCTGCCAGCAGGGAGGCAATCTCCCGATCCACCGCCATCTCGACATGCGGATCCGCGGTATCGTCGCTCGAACGAGACATCACATTCTCTTGATAGCGGTCCCTTGATCGTAGTGTGGTGATAAGCGCCCGGCATTACAAGCCTGTGTCCACCGCCGAGAAGCTGACCGGCGGACCCTTGCACAGGTTTATTTCCTTGCTCCTTCGTCGCCCCGCGGACCACAGGCCCGCGCGGTGGCGTTCAGTCCTTCGGCAATCGATTAGCGGCGTAATCCATCGGACTTGATCCGATTGCCGTCCAGCCCGCGCTCCTCCTTCGAATCGAGGACACTCGTTGGTGCCCTTTGCTCGACGTCCGAACTGGCATCGTGCTGTAATGTTCCGTCTCACCGAGCGAGCAAAAAAGCGTTGCCATCCCATGATCGAAACGGCTTCTCACCGTCGATGAGGACCCGCAATTGATGAGCTTGCGCCAGACGGCCGATATCGTCGCGGTCTGAGAAAAGCGATCCGCGATAGGAATAGTTCAGCAAGGCGAGCCAGCCCGGCCGTTTCAGAACGCGCGCAATTTCTTCGAAATGCCGCTCTGCCATGCCGGCCAGAACCAGATAGGGAAAGCTGTCGACCGCCAGCACGCAATCGAAACTGGCATCGTCGAAATCGGCCAGATCGAGACCGGAGGTTTGTCGTAACTCGACATTGCCGAGTGCGGCGCATTGCTCTGAGGCGATGGAGATCATTCGCGACGATATATCGATACCGACCATCCGCTTGAAGGATTTGCACAGCGCACGCTCGAAACGGCCGATGCCGCAACCGATGTCGAGAATGCTCCGTTCCCTTCCGGTGAATTCTCGGGCTTCCAGCCATGCGACGATTTCGTTGGTCGTGGCTGTGAGCCTTTCCTCATCGCCGAGGGATGCCAGTTGGACACTCGCGGCTCCCGAAATCGCTGCCGCGGCATCGAAGCTGGAGGCCAGCCGCATGACGACAGCGGCATTCGTCTCGTCCTCATTGCGCTCATGGCGAACGGCGCCGCCCGTCGCTCGCAACATGGCAAAGACGTCCGGTTTGCAGCGCAGCAGCCCGGCGACCTTCCGCAATCTTGCCGCGTCGCCGGTATCCGCCGGACGGACTTTCAGCACGACCTCCGCCAATTCCGCTGCCCCAATTGTGGGCGGCAGGTGGAGCGCCAGTCTGACGAGAACACCTTCGGCGCAAATACCGTCGGCCATGCAGTCTTCAACCGCCAGCCTGACCGATGTCCGGCGCTGGGCGCCTTTCGGTGCGGTTACACTCATGGGTCAACTCCGCGTCCAGACCCTGCGCATCGTCCACCTGTCGGCGGCGCCCCAGCCATATTTGTAGGCCTCCTGGCCGCGCAGGAAATCGAACTCGCGCGCATCTTCGCGGATCGACTCCACGATTGCGTGGCCAATCAGGATCGCACCCGGGCTCTCCTCGGCATAAGCAGGGTCGAACCCACCCAGATAAGCGTAGGCACGGCCGCGGTGGTGAAATCCGTAATAGGCACCGATGGTCCTGTCATCGATCGCGAGCAGCCAGCATCGCACCAGACCATGAGCATCGAGCAAGGGAAGCGAGAGCCGATGGAATTGCTCGACGGCGGGGTTGGCCAACATACCCCCTCCGTGTTCGGCCCATCGCACATTGTGCAGGCGGATCAATTGATCGAGGAAGGTTTGCGGACTGCCGCATGCCGATGACAGCGCAATCCCGCCGCATCTTGATGCGGCCTGGCGCGCCCGACGCAACTGGCGTCTGCGTCTTGCGGGGACGCAGCCTGCCAGCGTTTCGTCGCCGGCGATGGCGAGCACGGGGCAGGCGGCATGGGCGGTCGGCCGATCCATCTCGGGATGCTTCATCGCAAGGGCGACGCTGTCCTGCGGCAAGTCCGACAAGATCCATTGCGCCCACCCGATCGAGAAGATCGACTCGCTGATAATGCCGACAACCTCGGCTTCGATCCCAGGGACAGCCAGGATGTCCAGATAGTCGCTGAGCGAAATGCCGACCGGAAGCAGCTTCGAACCGGCCGTCCCGTGCTCGAGATAGAGCGGCGCCAGCCCGACCAGATCCCCGCCGTGCCAGACCGCGACTGTCGCCAGTTCACCGGGTGCGAATGCGTGCCACCATGGCACCAGCCAGGCGGGAGATTGAAACGGCGTCGCCGAGGGACTCTGCTGCCACAGTTTCCACCAGTGCGGCGTCAAGGCGTCGAACTGCGCGGGGTCACCGATGATTTCGCAGCGCAGCACCGCTTTGCTCATGGCGTCGCAGCCAAGCGCCGGCGACCAGTGCCAAGCTGTGCCAGCGCCTGATAGGCGTCCATGTAAGACGAGATCATCCGTTCCAGCGAAAACCGCCGTCGCGCTTCGGCCCTGCATGTCTCGGCATCCAAGCTGGGCGCCGCAAGAATGGCTTGGGCCATCTCGTCGACCGTGTCGACGAGAAAGCCCGTTCTGCCGTGCTCTATGACGTCGGGAAGCGCACCATTTGGAAAGGCGACTACCGGGGTACCGCAGGCGAGGGCCTCCATGGCCACAAGCGAGCTGGTCTCGGCTGCGAGGCTCGGAATGACCAGACAGCGCGCTGCGTTGAGAAAGCGTCGCTTGGCGGTGAAGCCGAGCGGGCCAAGGAAGCGGCGGCGGCCATCGAGGCGAGATTGGACCTCGTCGCGAAAGTACCGCGTATGTGTTTCGTAGGGATAGACCTTACCGCCGACGACCAGCGGAACGCCTGCCAGTTTGGCTGCATCGAGCGCCAGGTGAATGCCCTTCTCCGGGCAAACCCGGCTCAGAACCAGGGCAAAGTCGCGCTTCGGCTGCGGCAGGTTCAGTGCTTGGATGTCGACGCCGTTCGGAATCGGTGCCGTCAGCCTGGCGCCTGATGGCGCGGTTTTCTGCTGGCTGGGTGAGACCGCATGAAGCCAGAGGTCGCCACGCGTCGGGCGCAATGCCGCGGCCGGATACCAATCCAACGGCAGGTGGAGGGTCACCAAGGTCGGACCATCGTCGGGCAGATAAGCGTCGAAATCGATGCCGTGCAGATGAACCACATCGATGGGCCATCGGGCGCGGGCAGCGGCGATCGCTTTGCGATGGGCCTCTTGCGCGCGGCGCTTCGCCGCCTCGTCGAGCATGCCGTTTTCGGCCGGTATTTCCACAAGCGTGCCGCTCGTGCTGGAGCCACGGCAAGCAATGACGATAGATCGATGGCCGGCGTGAACCAATGCCCGATCGAGCATCGACAGAACCTGTTCGGCACCGCCGACAGCGTCGGGTCCGACGGGCGCGAGAGGGTAGGCGACATTGAGGACGGTGAGTGTCGCGGCCGGTTGCGTCCCGGTGCCCTGCGCCGCATCCCCACCTGTCAGTGGTGTTGCGAAGTCCGGCATCTGATGCATGGGCAGCATGACGATTTCACGCGGCCGAGGCCCGCCGCGTGGGGAGCGAGGCGGATGTCATGCCAGGCGCATAGCGGCGGATCATGGTTGAGCAGAATTCCGCGAACTCCTCCGGCACCAGTGGCGGGCTGGTGTGGTGGGGCATCATTCCGCGATGCTGAGGTGTGAAGCAGAAGGTGACCGTCACGTCGAAATCGGCGAGTGCTTCCATCTGCCGGTCGAACCAGTCCAGCGCATTCGGCCGAAAACTGTCCGCCCAGGAAAGCCCGGTACGCATATAGGTGACACCCAGCCGCTTCATCCAGGCGACAGCGTCGTCCAGCCGCGGATCTTCGAAATGAAACCACTGCACCAGTCCCATTGCGGGTGTATAGCGCAGGAATTCCTCCAGCGCGGGCTTTGGCGTGCCGTCCTGGCGCAGCAGCCCCATATGGAAATGACGGTAATAAGAGGAGCCTTCGGCTTCGCGGTGACGCGTCGTTGCTTCCCATTCACGCGGAAGATCGTAGAGGCTGTACCACTGGACGCGTGGTGCATTGCCGAGCAGCAATTCAGCTGTTCGCTTGAGCCCCCAGACCTGGATTTCCTCGGCGCCGAAGGTCGATACGCCGACTTCGCTGACCCAGATGGGAAGGTCGGTGACGGTCGCGATCTCGCCGATCTTCTGCGGCCATTCCTGGATTTGCCACAGGTTCCAGTCGAGCGGAAAGCCGTGCACGGCGACGGCGTCGACATGATCCAGCACGCCGAATTCCTTCATGCGGGTGATGAATCCCGGGTCTATCGGCGAGATGCCACCGAGCACTTTGGTCAAAGCCGGGTTTTCAGATGCGATTGCGTCCGCCGCCAGGATTGCCATCCTGGCGAAGCGGCTCCAGTCGGGGTCGAGCTCGGGATCCCAATGCGATTTGTTGTTGGGCTCGTTCCAGATCATCGCGGCTTCAATCATGGCGCTGTCCTTTCGAGGGGTAGACGGGACCGCCACTGGCCGGGTCGCCTGCGGCCCGGCAGAAATAGACCTCCTGCTCAGGGTGCAGAACGATCTCGAAACCGGCGCTGCGCAGCATCGCTTCGGTGCACGCTCGATTGGGTATCCACCAGTTGGTCGGGTCGTCGGCATAGCGGTGCTCGATGAAATGGAGCTTGGGAAATTCCGGCCGGTCGAACAGGTCATGCGTCCAGAAATGATAGTTCTCTTCCATCTCGGGAAGATCGGTGCTGCCGCGCTGCATGGACTGAAAGATCATCAGATCACCGGCGACATGCTCACGGATAAGGTCGAGCGCAAGCAACGGGTGGCGCAAGTGATAAAGCACCCCCATGAACAGCACGATATCGAATGTTTCGCGCAGGGCGCCGACGTCGTAGACCGACAGTTTCTGGAATTCGATCTCGCAATTGGCGATCTCGGCGGCAAAGCGGGCCTGCGCCAGATAAGCCTCATCGAAATCAATGCCGAGGACACGGGCAGCACCTCGCCGTTTCATCTCGATGGAATAGAAGCCGGCATTGCAGCCGATATCCAACACCGTCTTGCCTGTCAGATCCGCGGGAATGGCCTCGGCGAATTTGCGCCATTTGATCAGCGGGTAATTGCCGAGAAAATGGTTGGGAGCGGTTTCGACACCGGCCAGTTCCATGTTGTGGAACCATGGGCCGAGAGCATCGATACGGCGGCGGATTTCGGCATGGGAATGCAGCATGGTCAGGCTCCTTCGCCGGGAACGACAGGCACATGCGGGTGTGCTCCACCCACAAGCATGGCGGTTTGGCGTTGTTCGGATGCGACGCCCTCTTCGAGCAGCCGAAGAGCCGTGCGATAGCCGTTGAAGGTGCCGACATCGACGTAGGAGACTCCGGCCCTGACACCGTAGGCTTCACCGCCGGCAGCCAGATAGGCATTGATCAGGGTGCCGATATATTCGTCACGCCGGTCCCGTTCACGCCAGAGTGCAGCGAGCTGGTGCAAGATCCGGCCCGGCATCTTGAACGCCCCCCAGATCCAGTTCGTGGCAGCGTCTTGCCGCTTGACCTGAATTTCCTTTACCCGATCTCCCTCGTCGAGAACCACGGCATCGAAAAATTCCGGGCGGTCCACCGGGAAGAGCAGAAACGATAGGGAACTATCCGGCAGGCAGGAGAAGCCGTCCTCGGGGAACCAGATCGTATCGGGCAAACCAATCAAAACCGTCTCCTCGGGCGCGACGAGAGGCGCTGCCCGAAAAATCGCATCGCAAAGTCCAACAGGGTTGGGCTGCACCACGAACAGAGCGGCAGCGTCACCATAGCCGGCGGCGTAATATTCGAGAATGTCGGATTTGCCCGATCCGATGATGAAACAGATCTTGTCGACGCCGGCGCGCACCATCCGCCGCACCAGGTACTCGCTCACCGCGCAGGGACGCTCCGTCTGTCCATCGATCCGACTGCCTACCGGCAGCAGCTCTTTCGAGAAGCCGAGCGGTTGAATGCGGCTGCCGCGCCCGGCAGCGGGCACGATGCCCAACATCAGACTGCTTCCATCATCGGTTCGCGGGGAGATCTTTGAAAGGCGTCGTTTAGAATGTGGTCCAGCTCCGCCGCGCGCCGGGCAGAAGTGTGTTCGTCCAGAACCCGTTCGCGCGCACGGGTTTTGATGGCATCGAGTTCATCTGCCGGCAAGGCGAGCGCCGCGACCACGTCATCGGTGTCGTGGGCCAGCAGGATCTCGCTGCCGGGTTCGAAGAAGCTGCTCAGGCCAGGCCAGGTGTCGGTTATGATCGGCACCCCGCATGCCGCCGCTTCGAACAACCGGCCCGAAGGACACCAGCCTTTTTGCACCATCGCCTCGCGGGTGACATTCAGCGTCAGTCGGGAGGATGAGAAAAACGCCGGATGATCGGCCGGTGGCAGATGCCTGACGAAGAAGATGTTGTCGCCCCACGGGAATTCCTGCGGATACTGTGCGCCGCCGATGATGAAGCGTTGATCCGGTAGACGCGCGGCGGTGCGGACCAGAAGCTTTTCGACGCCGGCCTGGCGATCCGCCGCGTAGGTCCCGAGATAGGACAGATCACCGGCGAATTCGGCCCGCTTCTCTGCCGGCCGGTGTTGGTCGGGATCGACGTGCCCATAGAGCGGCACCACATGGCGCGCACCCAGAACCGTCTTCAGCGCGTCGACCGCCGAGCCGCCGGTGTAACTCAGGACGAGGTCGAAATCGGCAAGACCCTCAGGGCCGAAATAGGGTGGACGCTCACCTTGTTCGATGCGGGCAAGCGTGACCGGAGTGTCCAGATCGTAGAACACACGCAGTCCGCGGCCTGCCTGCTGCGCCAGCCGCGAGGCGTCCACGGCGTCGGGACAATAAGAGGTGACGATAATGACATCCGATTGCTTGACCGTTTGCTCCGCGACCCGGCGGATGTCCTCCCAGTCCGGGTAGAGCACGACGTTGCCGCCGTCCAGGCGATCAAGATCGCGCGCTCCGGCATAGTAGGGCGTGTCGCGTTCGAAGAAGGTAACGGACCAGCCGCGCCGGGCGAGGGCTCGGATCAGTCCCCTCCATAAGGTGGCATGGCCGTTGCCCCATGAAGACGTGACGGTAAGACCGAAAATGACCATCTGCATCCGGCAAATCCTCGTCAGGCAACTTCGTTCAATCGGATCAGCTTCGCCCCCCAGTCCCCCGACACGATCGTCGTGATCGAAGCGGGATCGATGTCGAAGCGAAAGCAGTCGCCGGCCGGCAAGCCAAGGACCTTGCAGACGGCGGCCTTGATCACATCGGCGTGGCTGACCAGGGCGACACACTGATTCGGATGCTGCTCGTGGACAGCATTCATCACCGCGACGACGCGCTGCTGGACATCGTGCATGGTCTCGCCACTCGGTGTCCTTGCCACTTGCCGCTGATCATTCCAGGCTCGCCAGCTGGCGTCGCCATTCAGCTCATCGAAAGTCTTTCCCGACCAGTCGCCGAAGTCGATCTCGTCAAGTTCGGCGCAGATCGCGATTTCTCCGACACCGCAGGCGAGCGCAACTGGCAGCGCCGTCTCTCGGGTACGCTCGCGCGGGCTGCACAAGATCGCGACGATGGGCTCCCGGGCCATGCGGCAGCCAAGCTGCGTTGCCTGCGCCTTACCGGCATCGCCGAGGCAAACGCCGTCCATACGGCCTGCCAGATAGGAGCCGACATTTTCGTGTGCCGCATGGCGGATCAGAAAGAAGGTCGTCGTCATTCTGCGGCATCGAGCAAAGGCTCGTCCTTGCCTGCGATAAAAGCGAGCGTGCGCTGCCGCGCTTCGGCGTCGGTGAACTGTTCGGGAGGCGACTTCATGAAATAACTGCAGGGACCGGTCAGCGCGCCGGCTATGCCGCGATCGAGCGCCAGCTTGGCGCAGCGTACCGCATCGATCACCACGCCGGCCGAGTTGGGCGAATCCCAGACCTCCAGCTTGAGCTCGGCATTGAGCGGCACGCCGCCGAAGGTCGTGCCTTCGACCCTTATATAGGCCCACTTGCGATCGGTGAGCCAAGGCACATGGTCGCTCGGGCCGACATGGATGTTGCCCGGCTCCAGGGGAACATCGAACTGGCTGGCCACGGACTGTGTCTTGGAGATTTTCTTCGATTCCAGCCGCTCGCGTTCCAGCATGTTGAGAAAATCGGTGTTGCCGCCGAAATTCAGTTGATAGGTGCGGTCGATGCGTACGCCGCGTTCACGGAAGAGATTGGCTAGCAACCGATGCACGATGGTCGCGCCGACCTGGCTCTTGATGTCGTCGCCGACCAGCGGCAGCCCGCGCTGCTCAAAGCGCCGTCGCCATTCCGGACGTGAGGCGATAAAGACCGGTATGCAATTGACGAAGGCGCAGCCGGCCTCGAGTGCGCATTCGGCATAGAAGCAGGTCGCCTCCTCGGAACCCACCGGCAGGTAGGAAACCAGCACGTCAGCGCTGCTGTCACGCAGGATCTCGGTGACATTGGCAACCGGCTCGGGAGCTTCCTCAATCTCGTCGCGCAAATATTTGCCGATCCCGTCCAGCGTCGGTCCGCGCTCGACGCGAACGCCGGTTGTCATGGCGTCGGCAAAGCGGAACGTGTTGTTGGGGGCGGCGTAGATCGCTTCCGCGACGTCGAGGCCAACCTTGCTCTTGGCGACATCGAATGCGCAGACAATCTCGATGTCGTCGACATGGTAACCGCCGAGGTCGGCATGCATCAGCCCAGGGATTGGTTCGTTGCTTTTAGCGTGACGATAGAACGAGAGGCCCTGCACCAGGGAGGATGCGCAATTGCCGACCCCAACGATACCAACACGAACCTTTTTCGATCCCACGAAACCGCCACCCTATGTTGTTCAAAGGTAAGTTCCTGGCGCCGAACCATCAGCTTGCCGGAATGTTCCTCCGCCCATCGAAAAATTGCGCGAGACAGCATGGATCGAAGCCGCATCCGATGCGTTCCCGCACGGCAAGCATTGGAAACCGATCGATGATCGTCTACGGCGACCACAAGCGGACGCAGGACGCACAACAGCTTCGCGAAGCAGCAGGCGAAATGGCCGTAAGACTTGATCGGATGTCTCATGGCATCCGACGCCATGCTGCATTGGTCGGACTGTTCATCAGCGTGTCGGAGCTGGTTCAGGCGCTTGCCGACCTCGATTTCGGAACCTGCGGCATCGACATTTTTTCGCCACGGCAACAGCAAGGCGCCAGGCTGCTGGTCGGACTTGCGGCAGAGGTAGCGAAGTCGTGGCGAAGCGGTTTCAACGTTGGCGGTGGCATCGATCCGGGACTTCTCAAGCTGCTGGCCGGGCTCGACTGTCAGGCCGAGGTTCTGACCGGCTCCGCCGAGGGTTATGCGCATTATGCGCTTTATCCCGAAAGCTATTTGGACGCGGCGCAGAAGTCGGGGCTCGATGCGAACACATGCGTTATCGGTGTCCGCAGCATTGGCCTTGGGCTCGCAGCTATGGTGGCGGCCTCGATTGGCGCGCCGGCGCCATTCAGCGTTCGTCCGATCGGCCATCCCTTCCACAGGCACATCAACGCCGATCCGCGGTCGATCACCGCTTGGAAGAACAATCCATCGGCGCGTTTCGCCGTTGTCGACGAGGGTCCCGGCCTGTCCGGCAGTTCGATGCATGCCGTTGTTGTTTGGCTGCGTGAACTGGATGTCGATACGGACCGCATTCACCTGTTTCCCAGCCATTCAGGCGGCCCGGGCAGCGAAGCGTCGCCGGAGGCTCGGGAAACGTGGTCGCGCTGTCCGAAACATGTGGCGACGGCGTTTGAATGCACCTTCTCCGAAAGCTCGAAAATTCCCACGCTGCGCGATTGGGTGGCCGAGGCGGTCGGCAGGCCGGAATTAAACCTGACCGAACTATCTGGTGGCGAGTGGCGGGCCGCCCACTATGCCGACGAAGGACGCTGGCCGCCGAGCCCACGCGGTACCGAGCGGCGTAAATTCCTGGCGTCCGCAGGGCGTGACCGCTGGCTCGTCAAATTCGCCGGCCTCGGCGAAACCGGACTCCGCAAGAAACGAGCCGCGGCGATGTTGCATGAAGCCGGGTTCGGATCGCAAGTTGTCGCGCTTTGCCATGGCTTTCTGGTTGAACGGTGGATTGATGGCAGCACGATGGATCAGGCGCCGCTGCCCAGGGAAAAACTGATCGCGGAGCTCACAAACTACCTGACCTGGCGTGCGCTCAATCTTCGAACTTGCGAACCGGGTGCATCATTGCTTGCTCTCGCGGAGATGGCTGTTTCCAATGCGTCGGAAGCCTTGGATGAGAAACGCGCAGCGACGTTGCGCGGTTGGCTCTCGAAACGGACCTCCGCGCATGTGCTGCAGCGCGTTGAAATCGACGGAAAGCTTCAACCGTGGGAGTTTCTCGTTCGTGCAGATGGCACGGTGCTCAAGACAGATGCTGTTGACCACTGCCGGGCACATGATTTGATCGGCTGCCAACCGATTGAGTGGGACATTGCCGGCGCCCGCGTCGAGTATGGACTGTCCGACAGCGATGTGAGGACCTTGGTCGAGGGAATGGAACTTGCCATCGACCGTGACCACATCGGCTTTTTCGAACCATGCTATTTGGCATTCCAACTCGGGCTCTGGAGCACGGCTGCGCAATCCGAAAACGGCGGGGAAAAAACAAGGCTGGCCGAGATGGCAGACCGATATAGGATGCCGCTGATACGGTTCCTGGACGAATGCCGGATATGATCGTTTCCGATCAGTCCAGCCTTCGCAGCATGTCTGCTTCCTGCTCGAGAATAGTGGCCACTTCCTCGCGCTGCAGATGCGTCATCATCAGGCTGACGCAGCACTCGAGATAGGTAATCGAGGCGCGCCGCAGATAGGCAGCGGTCTCGCGTTCGGCCATCTGGTCGATATCCCTCGAGGGGCGCTTGGGTTGCATGAGGGTAATCCTCCGTATCGGGTCCTCCTGCCAAACCACAAGCCTGGGCGGATGTTCCGCACGATTTCGGGAAAGGTTCGGCGCCATCTCGCATCACGCCGGAAGGTTCTGCAGCCCTCCGGGTGCGGGCCTCGCTCTTTTGGCAAAGCCCGTCATCTGATCGCCGATGCGGCTGCCTTCGAGAGCTGCGAAATAATCGATCGTCAGCTTGAGCCCTTCGTTGAGGGGCACCTTCGGCGTCCAGCCGAGCAGCGCTTTTGCACGCGAAATATCGGGCTGCCTGCGCCGAGGATCGTCTTGCGGCAGCGGTAGAAATCTCAGATCCGATTTGGTACCCGTCATCGCCTTCACCAACGCAGCCAGTCGCACGATGGTGAATTCTCCGGGATTGCCCAGATTGACCGGCTTGCCTGGATTGGGATCGATATCCATCAGGCGCCTCAATCCATCGATCTGATCGGAGACATAGCAGAAGGATCGCGTCTGCAAGCCGTCGCCGAAGATCGTCAGGGGACGTTTCTCGAGCGCCTGCATGATCAGGTTCGAGACGATGCGGCCGTCCGCCGGATCCATTCTCGGACCGTAGGTGTTGAAGATGCGCGCGACGCGCACGTCGGCTTTGCCGGCTCTCAGATAGTCGAAGCAAAGCGTTTCGGCGGTGCGTTTGCCCTCGTCGTAGCAGGCGCGCGGACCGGTGCAGTTCACGTGGCCGACATAATCCTCCCTCTGGGGATGCTGTTCCGGATCGCCATACACTTCGCTCGTCGAGGCCTGTAGCAGCCGCGCGTCATATCGGACAGCGAGTTCAAGCAGGTTGAGCGTTCCAATCACGCAGGTTCGCGTGGTGTGGATAGGGTCGGCCTGGTAACGCGGCGGCGAGGCAGCGCATGCCAGGTTGAAGATACGCTCCACGGGCTCGCCGAGATCCAATGGCCGGCAGATATCCTGCTCGATCAACCGGAAACCCGGATGGTCCATGATCGAGATGATGTTCTCCATGCGCCCAGTCAGAAAATTGTCGGCGCAGATCACGCGCCAGCCGTTGCGGAGCAATGCTTCGCAAAGATGCGAACCGAGGAATCCCGCACCGCCGGCAACAAGCACTGCCTTTGCCCTTCGCGCGTTTCGTGTTTGTCGCATCGCCGTTTTCTCCTGTCTGCTGGTCATGCTGCGCTTCCGATGTCGAAATCGAGGGCCGCCGCCCTTGGCTGTGTCAACGCCGCCACGAATTCGCGGGCCCTGGCCGCACCGGTGTGGGATGCGAGGACGCGTTCGCGGGCCCGGCGGGCCATGGCGAGGCGTGTGCGCTCGGACTCGCCGAAGAGGATCTCGACGACATCGTCCGTTTCCCCGGCGGTGTGGATCGCGGAAGCGGGAAAGAAGCTGTCGAGCCCTGGCCAGCGATCGCTGATGATGGGCGTGCCGCAAGCCGCCGCTTCGAACAGGCGCACACTGGGCGACCATCCCGCGGCGATCATGGAACTGCGTGTGACGTTCAGCGTGTAGCGCTGACGGCTGTAGAACGCGGCATGATCGGCGGGCGGCAGATGTTCGATACGTTCGACATTGTCCGGCCAGATGATGTCGGATGGGTATTGCGAGCCGGCCACGACGAAACGCCGGTCCGGCATATGCCGTGCGGGCTCGAGCAGCAGCGCGTTCAGCGTTGCCTGCCGGTCGGCACTGTAGGTGCCGAGATAGCCGAGATCCCAGCGGATCGGATCGCCGGTCCGGTGGTGCCGTTCCGGGTCGACCGAGCAGTAGAGCGGCTCGGCGCGGCGCGCGCCGAAGTCCTCCACCAGACGGCCAAGCATCGGCCCGCCGGTGAACGAGAAGTAGACGTCGAAGTAAGGAATCTGCCGCCAGCTCAGATAATCGCAATCGTCGGCTGAAAGCTGCGCCACGGTCACCGGCGTGTCGATGTCGTAAAAGCAGAAGCGCCCTTTGCAAAGTGAAGCGACGATGTCGATGACCACGCGCCCTTCCGGCACAAACGAGCCGATGACGACGATGTCGGCCTGCTCCAGGCACCGGGCGTAGTCGCGTTGTAACTCCGCGGTGGTTTCGTAGTAGCGCAAGGCGCAGAAATCCGGATCGCGCAGATCGCGGTGGTTTGCGTACCACGGCACCTCGCGCTCCAGAAAGGTCACGCGGTGGCCGAGTTCGTGCAGACCTTTCAGCAGGCCTCGAAACGTCGTGGCGTGGCCGTTTCCCCAGGACGAGGACAGCGACAGGCCAAGAAAGACGATGTCCAATTGCTTGGTCATTCCGCTGCCTCCACGGTCCCCTGCTCGAAGTGACGTTTGAAGACTGCATCGGCCACGTCCGCCCGCAACGCGTAGGTGTGATCGGCCAGCACGCGGCAAAGTGCGGCCTGGCCGATTGCCTTTGCCCGACTGGAGGTCAGCGAGCACATGATCTCGGCGACATCGCCGCCGTCGCGCGCCACCAGGATCTCCTCGCCTGGTTTCAGGAACAGTTCCACGCCCAGCCACGCATCGGTGATGAGGCAGGCGCCGGCGCCGGCCGCCTCGAAGACACGCGTGGCCGGTGAAAAACCGTTTACGGCCATGCTGTCGCGGCTGATGTTCAGAACCGCCTTGGGTGTGACGTTGAAGGCATTGTGATCGCGGGTGCCGACGTGACCGAGCCAGCCGACATTGGCGGGAAGCGGCTTGTCCCCCCAGCCCGATCCACCGAGCAGAAAACGCTGTTTCGGCAGCTGGCATGCGGGATCGAGGAAAAACGCTTCGACCCGTGCCTCACGATCCGGCAGCCTGTTGCCAAGGAACGCCAGATCGCAAGCGAAACGCGCATTGCTGGTGACCGGATAATGCGTTTGGGGATCGAGCGCATTGTAGATCGGCACGCATTCGTTCGCCCCCATGGCACGGTAGGCCCATACCACGGGGTCGCCGCCTCCATAGGTCAGCACAAGGTCGATTTCTTGCAGGGCGCTATGGAGCGGATGGTCCGGTTCGTCGCGCAACTGGGCAAGGGTTGCCGGAGCGTCCACGTCCCAGAATACCACCAGCGCGTCGCTGCGGGCGTGGTCGAGAACGGCGCGCAGCAGCGCCTCATCCTCGAAACCGACGCCACTCGCCTTGACGACGATGTCGGCGCTGGCGGCACGTGCCGCGACCTGCATCAGCGCGTGCTGGGTCGCTTCATAAACGACGACAGTGCACCAGTCAGGCGCCTCGATGTCGCGATTCTTCTGCCGGTCGTAGACGTCGGGTTCATAGAAGGTGATTTCGTAGCCCAATTGGGAAAGCGCCTTCAGCAACCCGCGATAGTAAGTTGCGGCACCGTTCCAGTAGGACGACAAAAGACTCGATCCGTAGAATGCCATCTTCATGCGGCGGCTTCCTTTGCGGTGGTGTTGTTGATGGTATGTTCGGTCGTGCATGCCGTGAGCACGCGGAACAGCTCGTCAACGCGGTGCTGGCAGGTATGCCGGGAGCGAATGGTCTCGAGGCCCGAAGTCACCAGGGAAGCCGCGAAATCCGCATCGGCCAATACCGCCCGCAAGTGTTGCCGCATCTGAGAGCCGTTCTCCGCAAACAGGAAGTCGACGCCGGGCCTGAACAACTGCTCGACATCGGACCAGGGTGCTGAAATCAGCGGAATGCCGCAGGCGAGCGCCTCGAACATCCGGATCGTCGGAATTCCAGGCAATCCCTCACGATAGGGGCGCCGTGGGATGTGAACGGTGACACGATGCGCGGCGAACGCCTTCGGCACATCGGCATTGGCGATCCATCCATCATAGCGCAGTCCGGCGGCGGCCAGGTCCGCAAGTGCGGGCTTGGGATAGCGTACGCCATGAACTGTGGCCTCGAGACCGAGATCGTGTACTGGCTCGATCAGAAATTCCTTGAGTTCGGCAGTCCGCTCATCGTCGCCCCAGTTTCCAATCCAGACCAGATCGGACATGGGATGGATCTCTGGGTGCGGCTTGAACAGGCGATCGTCCGCGGCTTCATGCCAGGTGAAGACGCGCTTGCCCCAGCCGGCGCGCAGATAGCTCTCGCGCAAGGTCTCGCCAAAGGCGAGGACGCCGTCATAGTGCTCCAACCGTAGCGCCGAGATTGCCTCGGTCGCCGATACGGCCCGGTGATGGGTGTCATGAAACAGAAGGATGAAGTTGCCGCCAGCGGCCCGGGCACGGCCGATGCGTGCGACAAGCTCCGGATCCGTCCACTCATGAACGATCACAACGTCGGCCTCGGCGATCCAGGCCTCGTGATCGAACCCGGCATTGTAGGTCACCGGCATCAACTCTGGGAAATCCTTGCGGAAGCGTTCGATGGCGAAGGATCCCTTCTCGGCCAACAGGTTCGAACGGCTCCAGCCGTCGGACGGCTCCAGCGCGACTGCCTGGTGCTGGCGCGCGATCAGATCCCGCATGATACCGCGCAGGAAATGGGCATTGCCGTGGTTCCAGTCGGATACGACCGAGTGGGTGTAGAACAAAAAGCGCATGGTCAACGCCCCGCCATAGCCAGGGCCGCCTTGTCGTAGACGCCTCGCATGGCTGCCGCTTGCCTGGCCAGTGTAAACCGGCGGCTCCGTCGCATCGCTGCCTGGCCGAGCTCTCGCCTGAGTTCGGCATCGCTGGAAAGACGATTGAGGCCGGCAGCGAGGTCGTGCGGATTGCGCGCGTCAAAGAACATCGCGGCCCCGTCCCATAGTTCGCGATAGGTTGCGATGTCGGAAAGCACCAGGGGCGTCGCCGACATGGCAGCTTCCAGCGCGGCCAGACCGAATGGCTCATAGATCGACGGCGACACGAAAATGCCGGCGCGCGCCATCAAGGAGCGCACCTCGTGAGACGGCAGTGCTCCCAGAGGAACAGCATAGCTGAAGCTGGTACGCCCGCCGTTCGGACCGTGCATCGAACCGGCGGCAAAGACGGGCCATTGCGTCAGCGACGCGGCCTGGTCGATCACCGCCGCATTCTTCCCCTCGTCCCACCAGCGGGCAGCGGCGAAGACGAGCGGTTGGCGCTTTTCGGCCTTCGGTACCGGACTGGCACTATTTCCGACCACACTCAGACGCGCGATCGGGCCGTAGCAGGTCTCAAGCATGTCGGCGTGGCTGCGGCTCGGCACGATGACTGCGTCGGCCCGATTGAAGCCACGCCTGTTGCGCTCCTTCTGCCAGGCCCATGCGCCATCCACTGCCTGTTTCCTGACGGCGTGGAACCATGTCGTCACGCAGGAATGGGAGACCGCCACGGCTGGGCACGGCGCATCGAATCCCGCCGCCTGCGTCGGCGCGTTGAAATGGACTAGGTCGATGGCGTGGTCGCGCATGGGCGCAAGCAATTCTCGCGGTAGCGCATCCAGGTCGCCGCCGTTGTGGGTCATCCAATCCGGCGGCGTGTTCAACCAGATCAGCGTGGTGAAAGCCTCTGCCTCCGCAGCCTGCTGCCTCGTCGGCTGGGGACCGAGCCCGGCAAGCACCACACTGTCGCCGCCGTTCACGAGTTCCCTTGCCAGATCAAGCGCATAGCGCCATACGCCGCCCACGGCATCGACGGTCATCAGGATGCGCCACGAGCGCGGCGTCAGTGTCCGCAACATGTCGCCTCCAGTTCCGCCAGCGGCCGGGGCCGCTTCTCCTGGATGTCACTGAATTTCTGGAAGGATGCGAGATAGTGGTCATGGGCGCGCTCCCAGGCAAGGTCGTCGGGTTCGCCCCAAAGCTCGCGATAGCTGGGCGAACTCGGATACGGATAAAGCGGAACAGGTTCATTGGCCCATACGCCGTGGTCGATCAGGTGGGTTCGCCAGTGCTCGACCAGGGCGGGATCATCCTCGACCACGCCGATCAGATTGGCTTGAACGAATGGAACGTGACGTCTAGCATCGACGAGCAGCGCGGCAAGTTCCTCGGTGCCCAGCCGGCAGCGCTTGGCCAGCATCGCCCGGCCTTCAACCGTCAGGCTTTCGAGCCCTGCTTCAATGGAGACGCAGCCTGCGGCGCCCAGCAATTCCAGCAGCTCGGGCTTCCACAGATCGATGCGGGTCTGCACGCCGAATTTCACATTGCGATCGACCAAGGCTTCCAGCAACGCTTTTTGCGGCAGGAAGATTTCGTCGATGAAGTAGATGTAGCCGACACCTTGGGCAATCAGCCGATCGATCTCCGCGACCACCGCTTCGTGGTTTCGACGGCGATAGGCATCACGGAAATCGATCTTGGCGCAGAAGCTGCAATTGTAGGGACAGCCGCGCGATGCCTCGACTTCCGCGCCGAACCCGACCTGATTGTCATCGAACCTGTGATGGTGGTGCGAATGGGCTGCGATCCAGTCCGCAGGCCATTCGAGGGGTGGATGATCGACAAACGAGCTGGCGTGGACGCCGCCGTTCGAAACCACCCTGGCATCCCGCAGATAAGCGGTTGAGGGCACTGCGCTCCAATCGTCGCGCCGGGCAAGTTGCTCGACGACTTCTTCGCATTCGCCGCGCACGACGATGTCGACGCCGAGCTTGCGCAAGGTTGGCGCCGGCGTGGCCGAGCCGTGCGGCCCGACGGCGACCGTGCGTCCACCGCGCCCGGCGAGAAGGTTGAGGAAATCGGCCGGCACGCGCAATTCCGGCGGTGCGCAGCGCCAGAAC
>NZ_RZQP01000077.1:0-25182 GCF_003998165.1 Mesorhizobium sp. M7A.F.Ca.US.007.01.2.1
CGTTCAGCCAGGCATCGAATTTCGGGCGCGGCTCGGCGATGATGAAGGTGCCCATGTTGGCGTGCTGCGCACCGCAGAATTCAGCGCATTGACCACGGTAGACGCCTGGCTTGTCCGCCTTGATATCCAGGACGTTCATGTGGCCCGGGATAAGGTCGAGCTTGCCGGCCAAGCTTGGGATCCAGAAGGAATGGATCACATCGGTCGAGGTCAAAAGCAGCCGCACCGGCTCGCCGGCAGGGATATGAATCTCGTTTGCCGTCGTCAGGATGCGGCTCGGCGTAGCATCCTCGTAGCGCACCTCCCACCACCACTGGTGCCCGGTCACCCTGATTGTCAGCGCAGCCTCCGAGCCGATCGCAGCCAGCGTCCTGTTGGCGAAAAAGCTTAGCAGCGTCAGTCCGATCAAGATGATGGTGGTCACTCCGACGGCGGACACGACCACGCGCATCTTGCCGCGTTCGGCCGCTTCGTCGAGTAGGAGGGGTTCATCGCCGGAACGCGATCGCATGACCAGCGGTGCTGCGAGAGCGATCATCACCAGCGCCCAAACAACCGCGCAAAGCGCGGTAAAGAACCAGATGAGCCAGGCCAGCTCGCCGGCTGCGGGGCCCTTCGGGTCAAGCGCCGACTGCCAGCCTGCGCATCCCTGCAGAAACAGGACACAGAAGGCGAAGGCCATCGAGGCCGGGCGCTTCACGGTGATTTGCCCAGTGTCGCGGCATCCGGCAGGCGGTTTTCCGAGGGATGCACCATCATGTCGTCATCGCGTTGCGGCGCGGCGGAAGACGGCGCGTTGCCGCCCAGTGCGCGCACGAAGGCCGCCAGCTCCCATATCTGGTCGTCGGGTATCTTCTGGCCGAAGCTTGGCATCCCGTTGGGCCTGCCGTCGCGGATCGTGGCGTGGATGCTTTCCATCGAGCTGCCGTAGATCCACTTCTCGTCCATGAGCGCCGGACCCATGCCGCCACCGCCATTGGCATGGCAGCCCGAGCAGTTGAACCAGCCGAACAGGCGTTTGCCCTCGCTCATGTGGAAGGCGTTGGCCTCGAAGCTCGCCGCCTTGTTGTCGGTGGGGGAGGGTCGCTGTCCGCCCGGCTCCAACGTGGTCACAGGCGTCGGCTGCTCACCTGAGCCGAGCGCCGATTGCGGTCGCGTGTCGCGCTCCTCGCGCTGGCAGGCGACCAGGGCCAGTGTCAAGGGCAGCAACATCGCCAGAGCGCGCCTCATCGGGCCGGTCTCCCGGCCATGTCCAGACGCGGTACGCCGTATCGCGCCAGAACCTCGTCGATCTCGGCCTTGTGTCGGGCAAGCGCGCTATTCACATCGCCACGCAGCGCATCGTCCTCGCGTCGAACACCCATTGAGATGTCGTACATCAGCGGCAGTTGCGGTCCATCGATGCGAGGCGTGACCGGCGTGATCCGGAGCGGCACCTTTTGCCTCTGCGCGAAATAGCCGGCGAGCGGACCCCAGACCACGGCAAGGTCGATCTCGCCGTTCGCGACAGCTTCGACGATGCGCGCCGGCGGGTTGGGAGCAGAGTAGTCGCCATAGACGGGGTAGCCGATGAGGTGCCCGACAATGCCGCGGCGGCCAAGCGCCTGGACAGGCGGCGAGTTGGCGCCATCGTCGCCGATGAGCTGAACACCGATGCGCAATTCTTGCAACCGCGGGTCGTTGAAGGACGTCACGTCCGGGCCGTCCTGGCGGGTCACGAAGACATAGGACGAACGATAGTAAGGCGTGGTGGTGCGCAGCATTTCGAGATTGGCAGGCGTGCCGGGCACGAGATCGCAAAGGCCTGCCTTCAGCGTGTTGCGGATGAAGCCACGGCGCTGCGCCCACCAGGTATACGTCAGCTTGGCGCCAAGATCAGTGGCGACAATTTCCGCGATCCTGTTCTCGAAGCCTTGACCGGCCGCATTGGAAAACGGCATGTTGTTCGGGTCGGCGCACACTCTCAATTCACGTGCGTTGGCAACAGCCGGAAAGAGCAACAAGGCGAGCCCGGCCATGCCGATCGCCACCCGTTGGAACGCCTTTCGCGCCGGACGTACGGTCAAGTTCAATCCATCAAGGCAGCCGGAACACATAAAGCGTGCCTCCCGCCGTGGTAGCGTTCTTCAGATCCTTCATCGCGTTGACGAAGCCAAGTGCCGCGGTGGCATCGCGTGGGTCTAAGTCGCCCGAAACGATGGCGCCGGCCCAGCCACCGACGCCTGACAGAATTGCGACATACTGGTGCCCATCGGGGCCGCGATAGGTTATTGGCTGGCCGATGATGCCGGACGATGTCTTGAACTGCCAAAGCAGATCGCCAGTCCTGGCGCTGACCGCCTTGAACCAGCCTTCCATGGTCCCGTAAAAGACGACATCGCCGGCAGTGACGACGGTGCCGCTCCATACCGGAAAGTTCTCCTTCAGGACCCAGGCCGGCTTGGCGGCGGCAACATCCCAGGCGGTAAAAGCACCACGATTGCCGCCCGGCCCGGGGATCATACGTACGTTCATGCCGACATAGGGCGTGCCTGCGATGTAGTTTACCTCGACGCCTTCTTCATCCATGCAGAGATTGTTGTGGGGGATGTAGAGCAGGCCGGTCCTCGGCGAAAACGCCGATGGCTGCCAGTCCTTGAGGCCGGATGCCGTCGGACAAATGTCTCGGACCACCTTGCCGGTGCCGGTTCTCTTGTCAGGGTTTGCAATCAGGCGGCCGGTCTTCAGATCGACGCCTTTGCTGGAATTGACCGGGCCATAGGCTGTGGCCGATAGCACCTCTCCAGTGGTCCGATCGAGGATATAGAGGTAGCCGTTGCGTTCCGGTCGGACAAGGACCCTGCGCGGCTTGCCTTGCCAGGTCATGTCCAGAAGGATCTGCTCGTTGATGCCGTCATAGTCATGGAGGTCATGCGGGCTCCACTGATAGAACCACTTCGCCGCTCCGGTATCGGCGTCACGCGCGAAAATACCGGACGTCCATTTGTTGTCGCCTGGCCGCAAATCCGGATTCCACGGTCCTGGATTGCCTGTGCCGTGGAAGATCAGGTTCAAGTCCGGATCGTAGGAGATCCAGCCCCACATATTGCCGCCGCCGATCTTCCAGGCTTCCGGTGGCCATGTCGTCACGCCAAGGTCTGTGCCCCTGTCCATGTCGTAGTGGGGCTTGAAGTCCGGGCCGATCAGCACATCCTTGTCGGGTCCAGTGCCATAAGCCGTCCAGACAACATGCCCGTCTCCGGCATCCAGCGCCTTGACCCAGCCGCGGACGCCCATTTCGCCGCCGGAATTGCCGACCAGAACTTTGCCCTTCACCACCAGCGGAGCCATGGTGATGGTCTCGCCGATATTGATGTTGCCGATATGAGTGTTCCAGATCGGCTTGCCCGTATTGGCGTCGAGCGCGATCGTGTGGCCGTCCAGCGTGTTGAAGAAGATGCGTCCGTCGGCGAAGGCCGCTCCGCGGTTGACGACATCGCAGCAGGCCACTCCTTGTGCCGCCGGCTCGGGGTTGGGCTCGTACTTCCACTTCATCGGCGCGCCGGGCCTGGAAAGGTCGAGCGCGTAGACGATGTTGGGAAAGGGCGTGACGATGTACATGTTGTTGCCGACGACCAGCGGCGCTGCTTCCTGGCCCTTGTTTACGCCGGTCGAGAAGGTGAAGGCGACCTGCAGGTTCTTGACGTTGCCTTCGTTGATCTCGCTGAGTTCGCTGAAGCGGGTCGACGCGTAGTTCTTGGCCGGCATTATCCATTGCCCGTCATCGGGTGGCGCCGCGGCGGCGGGCGGCGCGATAGCCGCCGCCGATGCGGGCTCCGAGGCACCGCTCAGAAACAGGCCGCATGCCAGCAGCATCCCCGAGAGTATGCCCGTGCGAAAGGAATTCTCGGTCGCCAATGCGCGGGCGCCTTGTCCTGCGTCAACGCGCGCTGGTGCCGGGTGCAGCATGCCTTTCATTTGTGGATCGAGCCTCCCACGCCGGCGCCGAGCTCCGCCGCGATGTCAGCCTCGGTGCCGGCACAAAGCGGATGGCCCCAGCCCGAGGCGCTTTTGCCGCCGGGATCGACATCGTAGACGATGGCGTCCTTGCGATTGGGATTGACCCCGGCGGGAACCTTGTCGAGGCCAAGCGCCGCGCGAACACGCCAGGCGACATTGTGATCGGCGCATGAGGAATCTCCTGAGACCCCGAGGCCTCCGACGATGCTCTTGCCGTCATAGAGGGCAAGCCCGCCGCCAAACACGACGACGCCTCCGATTGGCTTGCCGACGAGAGGATCGCTGGCACTTCCAAACATTTTGGGATCGCCCGCATAGGCTGCGGCCTGGTTGACCGGGTTGGTCTCCTGCAAGCCGAAAAGCGGCCCGCCCGGCTGCGTCCCCGCGTAGAGATTGGCCGTCGATAGGGCCATTTGCGCCAGGCTGAGCCCATTGGCTGTATTGGCCTTCTCCGCCGCGACGAGGCGACTGCCTGGCCATTGCGAATCGGCGGTGGGACCGCTGAAAGCGATCGCGCACACCGCGCCGTCGCGAGCAACGACAGCGGCCCATTCGTTGGTCTCAAAGCCTCCGTTGGCAGGTCCGCCGCTTGCTTTCACATTGGCCTTGAGTGCGGCGAGCAGCTTATCGTGGTCGGCCGGGCAGGGCGCCTGTGCCATGGCTTGGCCCTGTGGGAACAGGCCACTCGTCAACAACACCAGACCAAAGGCTGATAGCAAACGCCGACAGCGATACATTGTCCTGCCCATTCGTTCGAGCATCAAAGAACCCCGGAGCATTCTGGCAGCCTGGAAAATGCGAAAATGAGTCCGTGGTCCAATGCCGTCGCTATTTAACTTGGGCGATGCAGCTATGTTCCTGCTTTTGCAAAAAATTGCGCAGCCGCGTGCGCCGATGCAAGGTTGCCGTCTGTCCGTGTCGCCGGCGCAATATCCGCGGCCGAGATCGTGGTACCTACTGTCATACGTGTATTGTGATGCAAACGACACCCGGCGAGAAGGAATAAACGTAGCCAAAACAGGCAGTTGACGGGCTGACTGATCCCTGCCCATTGTGCCGGCACCTATGAACGTTGCGCCAGCATTGCCAAGGCAACCTGTCGGCCCTTGGCAATGGGAGAAAACCTGCCTGTCATCGAGGAGTCGGGCACGCCCCTTTGCTTGGTCGAGGCTCGCCTACATCCAACCACACGCCGCCAACTGCGGCGGTGTCACGGACTGGCTGTCGTGGCACACTTTCAGGCAAGGCCAGGATTTCCATCTGCAGTCACGGAAGCAGGAACTTCCCGTCAGCCTGGTTCACGTTTACGCCTTTGCCCGCAGCGTCAGCCGATGGAACATGATGCCGGTCGCCGCCGTTGGAAGAGCTTGGAGGCGGCCGCATGCACCTTGTCCAGATCCTGCTTCCTCGTTCCGACAACGCGGGTGAGCCCTTCGCCAAGGAAGACTTCGATCGTGTGAAGGACGAACTCGCCAATACGTTCAAAGGTGTCACCGCGTATTTTCGGACGCCCGCGGAAGGGGTTTGGAGGGAGGGAAAAGAGTCCGACATGGACGAGATTGTCATCTTCGAGGTGATGACGGAAGAAGTCGATCTGCCCGATTGGCGAAGGCGCCGAGCGGAGTTGGAGCGCCGTTTCCGGCAGGACGAGATCATCATCCGCTACCTACCGATGGCATTGGTCTAAAGGTCCAGACGCCTCCGGGATTGGGTTTTGCCACCCTCCTTCCCGAGTTGAACTGCATTCGAAATCTGGAATGGCCTATTAGAGGTTTAATTACGATCCTTTGGACCTGCGTAATTCATTCAGTGGGTCTTCTGTAGGGCATAATATTGCGCATCGGTCGAATTAGAGAGGGAAGGAAATATAACATACGTTCCATCAACCATTTAGAGTTTGTCGATGTTTGTACTGATGACACTGTTATTTTACTGGTTGCAAGCCTTGCGAGTCGACCTGACGGGGTCAGTCTGGACAGGACCGAACCGCCTGCTTCAAAGGGTTGACCGGAAATGGGCGCATTGTTGGCTGTCCAGTGACTACGCTCCTACGGCGTCGGTCATTTTTCTTTTGCTGCCGCCGATCGGTTCTGGCCGGTCGGCGCCGTTGTCTTCGCGTCTTTCGAATGCGCTGCTATTGCAGGACCCGCGCCAGTCGACTTGCGCATATCGCCGTTGCCAGCGGGGCCGGGCTTCTTGCCGAGTAGTCTTGAAACGAGCGTACCTAGATATCCCATTGATACCTCCCGTGAGATTCGCGTAGCGACGGGCCAGTCTTCACCTGGTGGGGCTACTACACGTTTTCGGCAGCCATGTTGACAGCCGATTCAGCGAGTTGTGTCAGCGCCTCGTCGGTCGCCTTTTCCTCTCCAACGGTTAAATTGAGGAGCGAAACAGCTTCATCCAGCCCGAGTTCGGAGGCCCAGGTCTTCAGTGTGCCATAGCGTGAGATTTCGTAGTGCTCCACAGCCTGGGCCGCAGCCAGCAGGCCGGCGTCCAGGGCAGGTGTGCCCTTATATTCCTCCATGATCTCGGCACCTTCATCGGTGATGCCCACAATAGCCGCACACGTCTTTCCCTGCGGCTTCTTGCCGATCACTTCGAAAACCTGTTCGAGCCGGGCAACGTGTTCTTTCGTTTCCTCGCGGTGCTTTTCGAACGCCGCCTTCAAATCTGGGCTTTGAGCGGCCTTTGCCATTTTCGGCAGCGTCGCAACGATCTTCTTTTCGGCGAAATAGATGTCCTTCAACGTGTCGTGGAAAAGTTCGTTCAGGCCCTTCGGTGATGCCTTCTTAGTGGGTGCCATCCTGTGTTCTCCCGTTCGCGCTCAAAAGCGAGGCGGAATAGCAACTCGATGCAGGGCAACTGGTTCCGGAGAGCGTTCTCTGATTGCAGTGAAATTGAACGCCACCATTTATTCAGGACAGCCATGACGCTCAAGACCTGTCTCCCAGCACCCGCCGCCCGACGCTCAGGTAGGCCTGGCTGCAACGGGGGAAGCATCGGCACGGGTGATCGACAAGCTTCCGTGAGTCCATAATCGTCATAGATCAGACGCTTCCGACTACTCACGACGGTAGCTTGCGAAGGGTCTTCCGCATTTGCACATGTTAACCGGCCATCATTCAATGTCTCATGTGCCGCAGAATGTCTTTAAGACGCGTTCATCCGGGCGTGGCGGGTCAGCATAGCGTTCCATTTCCGGCTGCTCATCGAAGGGCCGGCTGATGACCCTCAGAATCTCCTCGAAAGGTGTGAAGTCCCCGCCCAGCGCCGCCTGGATCATAGCCTCGATGCGATGGTTGCGAGGGATGAATTTGGGATTGACGGCATGCATGACCGCCCGGCGCGCGGCCGTGTCGGCAGCATCGCTTGCGATGCGCTGGCGCCAGCGCGCCGACCAAATATCGAATGCGCCTGGATCCTCAAACAACTGCCGCGCCCCGCCCTGATCGTCCGGGGCGGCGAGGTCGTCGCCCAGACGCCGGAAGGCGAGCGTAAAGTCGGCTTCGCTGCGAGCTAACACATCCAGAAAATCAGCCGCGAGCTGCAAGTCGCCTTCCGCCTCGGTCAGCAATCCGAGTTTTCTGCGGAAGCCGCGCTGCAACACAGTCTCATATGAGGACTGGAAAGACCCAAGCACCTCTTCGGCTTGAGAGACGGCTTCACTCTCGTCCGTGCTCATGAGCGGCAGCAGAGTCTCGGCAAAGCGTGCAAGATTCCATGTCGCCACATGAGGCTGGTTGGCATAGGCATAGCGGCCGACACGGTCGATCGAACTGAACACCGCGCTCGGGTCATAGGCGTCCACGAAGGCGCATGGGCCATAGTCGATCGTCTCGCCCGAGATCGTCATGTTGTCGGTGTTCATGACGCCATGGATGAAGCCGACCAGCATCCAGCGCGCCACCAGATCGGCCTGTGCAGCGACAACGGCCTCAAGCAAAGCGCGGTACGGCCGCGCTTGCCCGACCAGCTGCGGGAAATGGCGTTCAATGGCATAGTCGGCGAGGATCTTGAGGCCTCCGGTATCGTGGCGCGCAGCGAAATATTGGAAGGTGCCTATCCGGATATGGCTGGCCGCCACTCTTGTAAGGACAGCGCCGGGCAGCCGGACCTCGCGATAGACCGGGTCCCCGGTGAGCACAGCCGCCAAGGCGCGAGTCGTCGGAATGCCCAGCGCGGCCATTGCTTCGCTGACGACATACTCGCGCAGAACCGGGCCGACGGCTGCGCGGCCGTCGCCATTGCGCGAGAACCGCGTCGGTCCCGATCCCTTCAACTGGATGTCACGGCGAATGTCGTTAACGTCCACCACCTCGCCAAGCAGCAGAGCGCGCCCGTCGCCGAGCTGAGGCACGAAGTTTCCGAACTGGTGACCTGCATAGGCCAGGGCGATTGCCTGCAAGCCTTCCGGAAATCTATGGCCAGAGAGCATATCCAATCCATCCGGGCTGGTAAGCTGGTCGGCATCGAGCCCGAGTTCCTCCGCAAGTGGCCGGTTGAATCGGATCAGCCGGGGTTCGGACACCGGCTTCGGATCCGTGTGCGCGAAGAAGCGCTCGGGCAATTGCGCATAGCTGTTGTTGAGGGCGAGAAGCCGCATCTGAATGCCCTGAGTTTATTCGGCGGTCGCAGGTGCCGTCATGACAATCTGGCTCTGACGGGAAGGACCCAACAGCTCCCGTCTCGAGGAGACTGTCTTCACTTGTCATATAGGACACAATCTCGCTGGTACCATTCGGATCCATCAGGCCGGCACCGGATAAGCTTTGAACTACCCGCCTACGTCGCGTTTCGGGCTACCGTGCGACGAAAGGCGACAGGCAAGCTGACCCCTTCTGCTGTCTCGACCACAGAAGGCCTTGTGGATCCATTGTCCATGACGACGATCTTGTCGGTCACCCTCACGGCCGTACTAGGCCGCAGGCGAAGGAAAAACTGTCGAGACTACGTTGCAGCTGGGGCACCTCCCGAATGGCGCGGACGTCAGGTTTATAATGATGCCCCGACGGTACGCTGGCCGCAACCCATACGCTCGCCGGGCGGATCCGTACGGGCATGTCATCAGGCGAGATCAAAGAAGATACGGTCGCGTTCCCGCGTTTTTGATCCAAGCGATCGCGCGCCATTGGACACAATCACCCTAAGGGGGTCCTTTAAATGCCATCCTTGGCGTCATAGCCGCTACGTTCGAGGAGAGCATGGCGGGCCCGAACCGAAGCCTTCCCTGGTGGGAGGCCCTCCGGGCCCACCATTGGCTTTCGCTGCCGTTGATTTAATTGGGTTTTTTGTACTTTTTTGTCCCACTCTCTTCCACCCCCTCCAAAAGTGGGACATTTTCGTTCTCGTTTCGATCGAATACCGGAAGCGTCCGGGCAGACTGCGCCACTATCCGGCGGCGTGCCTTGCGGATGTAATGATCGGGCTGCTGATACGTCGTCCAGCCGTAAATCGCCTTCAGCTGTTCATGCGTGGCACCGTTTTCTGCGGCAACGGTGGCGCCTGCGTTGCGGACCCCGTGGGCGCTGCAGCCCGGGAGCCCCGCTTCGTCGCACCATTGGCGCATCTTGTTACCAAGGCCGTTTTCCGAGAAAGGCCGGCCATACTCGGTGACGAGGAATGTCAGGTTGCCGGCCGGGGCGAAGGAAAGCTCATCCTCGAGTTCCGGGAGCAGAGGCAGTTCGACGACAATCGCTTCCTTGCGCACCTTGCTCTTGTCGGTCTTGCCTGGCTTGATCCTGATCCATTTCTCCCAGGTCCCGGTATCCTTGTTGCGAACCTGGGTAATGTGTTGTCTGCCGAAGATTGCTGCATCGGACAGTCGCAAACCTGTGAACATGAAAATCGCCAGCGCCATACGAGCCATGGTGCCGCGCGCATGCCGTTTCTCATACTGGACGATCTCCGACACTTCCCAGGTGTGGAAACCTTCGCCATTGCCCGAAGTCAGGCGCTTTATTCCGTTTGCCGGATTGACCTCGACCATCTCGGCATCCTTGGCCCAAGCGAACATTGCGCTAATGGCTTTTGTAATATTGTTGGCTGCCCCCGGAGCGTCTGACCGGGTATCACGTAGCTCCTTGACGTGAGCTCGCTTCATGGCCGCGAATGGTAATGAACCCTTCGTCGAAAAGTCCGGATTGACCGGCCCGCTCAGCGGGTGAGGCAGTTTGCACACGCCTTCGAGTATCGTTCGTCGTCGAAGCATCGTGCCTTCTCCGACCTCTGCGCCACCGCGCCGGAAATACTCCTGGCAAAGCCACATCAGACTTCCCGGCGGGGCCACTGGCCTCACTACAGGCCTGACCACATTCTGAGCCGAAGCATAGGGAACGCCATCTCGCGCGCAGCGCACTTCTTCGTGGAACTCGGCTGAACCTGGCTTTTCTCGCAGACGGATCTTTTTTCTACCCGGTGCGCGGAAGTACAGCCGGATATTGCCGTGCCGATCCCTGTCTTCGACAACGCCTTTCAGATTGAATTTCACCATGGTGCTCGCCACGTCCATCATCTGCGATCCCAAGGATTATCGCTGGAGGACACGCCGTCAAGTTTGCTGTTGCGGTGTGGTAGCCGCCGGAATGCCTCTGCCAGTTCCTCCACGTCCCAGACATAGCGGTCTTTGCTGGGCATCCGCGGCTGTGGCATACGGCCATCCGCGACCATCTGGTCGAGCGTCGTTGGACTGACGCCGATAGCTACCGCTGCCTGTTCTCGATTAATGCCGAACAGGAGGAGCCCGCCAAGTGCGCGTTTCATTGCTTTTCTCGCTGCACATCGCCTCGCGGGCTGAGTTCCGCGACAGGGGAGCATTCACCTAAGAAGCAATCACGCTACCCTTTCCTTGCAATGCCTGGAATGGATCTGTCCGGCCAATGCGGCAAACGGCGGTAGCGGCGTGAAAATAGGATAGCAGACCGCGGCTGCGGGGGTTCGAGTCGGGAGAGCGCTACATCACAAAACCCACTATCGAGGAAGCGTTCTTTTACTATCGTCGGCATGCAGCATGACATCGAGTTTTAATCCATTATTTCCAGCCCCGGTGCAGAGCGGTCCCCGCCGCGCAAGAGTACACCGTCGGTTAGATTGTCCGTTCTCGCCTGACTAGACGATTCCGCTTGACCGATGCCATTGACCGATGATGGTGGCTCATTCGCGCAAGGAGCCGACATAATGCAGCTGATTAATCCGTTTCGCACTGGGCTTCTCAAGGATTGCGAGAAGGGCGAGCTGATTGCGCTGAGCTACGGGCAGCAGCGACCAGCCTATGCTGTGCTGTCACATTTCATTAGCCCTGACGGCGACGATCTCGCAGTTCTGGCAGTCCTTCGACCGTCAGACCAGGACGTGCCGCATATCACGGTGATTAACAGCCATAACGACTGCATCAACCTCGGGTCGAACTGGATATTCGAAGTCGAGATGCCTGATGCGGCGGCCGGTCAAGGGTTTGATGATGACGGATCGAGGCCAGGGACCGTGACGATCGCTGGCAACGAGCCCGTTATCAGGCTCGGTCGCGAGCCGGGGGACATCCGTTCTGCGCCGCGACATTTCAATCTTTCCACGATGCAGGCGGAAGCCTCCGCGCCGCGTGGATACACCGTTTCGATCGGCAGATGGGCTGTTTGGCTCAATGACGAGCAACGGAGCAGAGTCAACACCGAACCGCTGTTTCGATGGCCTCCGTCGGCGGCGCGAACACCGGCCTAATGGCACCTCTGCCACTCCGGCCAGAAGCGCGTGGCGCATCGTTCCATAGTACGACGCCGGCCTATGTGCGCTGCGAAGCTGAAAGCCATAAGGAGGCCCTGCTGGAAACGAGGCGGGCTACCCGCCACCCATTGCTTGTGCAAAACCGCCAAGAAGTCCGCCGACTGCAGACCCGATTTTGGCATAGACGTCGGCGCCTAAGCCTTCCTTCGGCGGCTCCTGGATCGTTTTCACGATAGAGTACTCCAGGTCGGACTCCACCGGTGGCTTGGCTTGGACTATTGCGATTCCCTTCGATGTGAGCTGCACGCCATTGAAGTAGTCGCATGGATCGCCCTCTTGAATGCTATCAGTTCGGATCAGACCTTCATCGAGCATCCAATGAAGGACATCGTTGAAGGTGGCGTGAACTTCGTCCTCATCACCTTCACGATAGAGCATGACCTCCATGGAATTTTCGGCCGAATAGTCGACCTTTCGAAGCCCGTGGTCGAGCAAGTCTTTCAAAATGAAGCCGATTGTTTGGAAGTGGTAGTCGAGAGCCATCTATGTCGCATTCCATGTCGCATTGACTCGCCAAGTGTCGCAGGAAACTCTTGAAAATCAACGGAAGCCGATTGCAACGTGGCGCGACATGCAGGCGGCCCGCCTAAACTTCTTTCTGATTTTCCGGAAAGCGGCCATTTTGCGAGCAGAGCGCGTCGCATGAATCCATTTTGACGCGACGCGCTTTAATTCAATTTGCGAGACGGTTTTACGGTTTTTTGCCCGGCAAGGGCGTTCTTTCGGCAAGCCTGGAACCAGTGTCTTCTAGCAATTTCTATAACCTCTGAAATGGCCTCCTTGCCGGAAACGTATTTTGCCGCGTTTTCAGACGCCAGGTCATTGAAGCGTAGCTGGTCCTTCTCAAAGAGTTCGACGATCGCTGCTGCTTTGGTTGCGGAGGTTGGCACCTCAATGTTTCCGACCAAGCCGAGTTGGCGCAACATCGACACATAGAGCACCCGCTCATACGACTTCAGGTCTACGGCCTTGGTTTTCGTTCGTATCGTTCCCTCTTCAAAAAGCGGGCGCGACACTTGGATCGAGGCGCCTGCCGGGATGTTTACCAACTCCAAAATCTCTTCCTTTGGCAAAAACGCGCGCGGGAAAAGTGACACCAGATGTTCCAATTCTTCCCATACGCGCTTACCGGCTGTTTCCGCGGGGCGCTGGTTTCGATTTAGGCCCGTGACATTCATTTGGCGGCGGTTAACCCGCATCTGGGCCTCGACATCTTCGATGTTGCCGCGCCATCTGCCATAGCTGGCATATAGCGGATCGAGAAAGGCGGCGGCGAGGCCGCGAGACATTCCCAACGCGACGAGCAGCGAGCTATCGAGGTCGCGCCTGAGTTGCAATACGTTCCCCGTTCGCGACGGACATGGCAGCATCTCACCATTCTCTCTGATCGCTTCGAAAGCAGCCAACACCAATTTTCGCCCTTGCTCGTCGAACAGGCGAATATCAGGCACCTTGATTTTGCGAGCGGCGGGCGGGCCAACGTCAAAGGCCCCCTCCACCCCCGTTGCGACACCCTCAATGAGGCGACCCATCGCCGCAAATGTGCTGTTGAGCACGGCGCCAATAAGCTCTGAATTGTTTTTGTCGATCGGCTCTGCTCCTACAAAGCGCCCGTTTAGAACCGCCGCATGCGGATTGTGCCAGGCCCCGTAGTCATAGGCAGAATTGTATGGGAGTACCCATTCGCTTGTGACCAAGGAGCGAACCTGCACGTACCAGCCAGCGTCACTGCCGTTACTTTGAACAAGCTCGCCCTGGTGGATCCCGATTAGCTCACCGAGACGCACATACTCAGCCAATCCGTGACGTAGCCTGCCTGACTGCGGGCAAAGGTATAGATGCTTCGTGTCCTTCGAAATAGCGAAGAGCCGCGTATCGCCGGCGAACAATTGGTGGGGATTGAGGATCGCGGGACGCAAGTCGGCAGAGGCTATTTCCCCTCTCCAGCCATCTTGGCCTTCAACCAAAATAATTCCTCGGCGGGACAAAAGCTCTCCGCCAGTACTTGGGTTTGGCAGGCGTTCTACGAAGAAAAACCCATCCGCTCCCGTCTTCAAGCCGAGCCTCACGGTGGCAAATGTATGCAGAGGGACAAAGTCTTCCCGCACGGCAAGCTGCAAAGCCATCTTTGGAGCGCGCAAGAACCGCGCTCGCCAAGCCGATCCCCCGTAGCCAACGGCGGGGCTGTGATCGTCCAACGCTAAAGAATCTGTGATGTCGGATGGATTCACTATCGCGGAACCTATTTTGCGCCCAATATACGCAGTTGCCTTTGCGAAACGGCACTCCAGTCCATATCCTCTCCCTCGCCATCTCCACTTAGGGCTAGAATCCGGTCGCGAAGCTTGTCCACCGCTCCCATGTGTTCGACTGGTGAATCGTGCAATCCAATCAAATTGCGAACGGTCTTACGGAGAGTGACAAAGCGCACAATGTTTTCATCGCGCGTTGCCTTATCAGAGCATTGCCGAGCAATTGTTACCACAGTTCCAACACGCGCTTCGGAAAACCAAGCCTCCGCGCCGCTTTCGATAAAAGCTTCAATCGCAAAATTGTTGAGAAGCCATTCCTGCAACGGCGCGCCATAATCGCTGTCGAGCCACTCTCCAGATGTCAGCAGCGCCAGGTACCCTCCCGGTTCGAGAAACTGGGCACCATGAAACCAGAAATAGACGTGGTAATTCGCAGATTTTGGCAGTTTTTGAGGGGACCGCACACGGCTGCCTTTACCAAGCACGCCGGAAACTTCCGCCTGACGCTCCTTTCCCAACTTGTGTATGCGGATATAGGGCGGGTTCCCTACAACGGCTCGCATCGAAGGCAGAGCGATGGTGACCATCTCTCGCGGCTCCGCAGAGGCATCCAAGGGAAGTTGCATGAACTTGTCGCCGGGCTCAATGCTGAAGAAGCTCTTCGTCGCCACGCGCGGATAGTTGTTTTCAAATTCTAACTGCTTCGCCGCAAGATTGACCGTCGCGATTGTGGCCGCGAAATGAGACACGTCCACGCCGAACAATTCGGTGAGGCGATCTTGATGCGATTGCGTCGGGCAGAGCGATTTCTTTCTCGTATAGGCACGAACGAGAAATGTCCCTCCGCCGGCGGCAGGATCAAGAAGATTTCCTTCGCCATTCGGCAGGGCAAAAGACAGCATCAGGTCGACGACGTCCGAGGACGTATAGTGTTGACCCCATTCATATCGTTCATTCGGTTCAATCAAGCGCTCAAAGAGCCTTCCGAGTATGTCGTGATCTATAGTACTTAAGTCAAAATGCTCGATATGCTCCACCATTCTCCTCCAGAACGGCACACAATTATCAGCTATAAAGGCATACTGCGAAACACGATCCCACGAAAACAGCGTCTCATAGTCTCCGGAAATTCGTCGAGCCTCCTCGAATTGAAAGCTTAGCATTTGGGCTGCCAGCTTTGAATTGGTGGAAGGAGGCGCAGGCAAGGATAGTGGTTCCAACCCAGGCTTTGATCGTCTCAATGCTTCATAGAATAGTAAGCGGGTAACGAAGACATAGCCTGTCAGTTTTGCTGCCCGATTAACTTCGGCTTCCCATTTAGCAGGATCGTGCGTCCATCCTTGCTCGTCTACCATCCATTGAATCAATGCGCCTTGGAATGCTGGATTGGATGCTCGCTGCGCATGCATAGAGTCTCGGATCGCTGCGACGGGTGCTGTCATCAATTCGCGCAGGGCTTCGACAAAAAGCTCATCAGGAGCCATGCCGGCAGGTTTTGAGAGGCCGGTAATGATAGGAGCAAGATCGTGAAGCGCACTTACCCATGCCTTTGACATCCGGGTGAGAACGATTGGATCATCTAACTCTGCACGGAGGAAAGCCTCCCCCAGGATCTCCTTGTGAACGATCTTTGTAATGAGCGAACCGGTTTGCTGCGTGTCGATAAGGTAAAGTGATTTAGCATCGGATGTGAACGCCCAACGACATCCGTGCGCCAAAGCTTTCGACACCGCATCCCTGAGATTTTCAAAATCGAGCGGCGAGGGATTGGCGTGATCGGGCAGCCGAATTTCTCCACATAAGGCGGCTTGATCCCCTTGTATGATTAGGTCGCTACGCTGCCGGCTGCCAGGCACATGTTCTTCGACTTTGACCTTGTGGAATCGCCACGCAGGATTGGCAGCAGCGGCCTGCTCCCACCACTTGCTGACTTCAGCCGCAAAACCCCACTCATTCACGCCACATATCTCCGTACATGCACACTGGTTACGCCGGAGAGCTTTCGGAACAATTAACCATGTAAATGTTGGGTTTAATTGGATATTGCTTTGTTATTCAAAGGGCCGGTTAGGGGAAACTCACAAAGGTTTGCTGCCCGCGTCCTTAAGTTCGTGCGAGGCCATTTGGCTCCGGTTTCTCACCACCGAACTGGCCATAGTGGTTCGGTCCGCGAGCGTGAAGCTGTGGCGGTGGACGACTTTGATCAGCGCCGCGCCCCCGGAGGGCTGTCGATCGCCTATAGCGATGGTTCGTTGAGATGCGTTAGAATTTGACCAGACCGCACTGGATCGATCCTGTCTGCCTCTGTGAGGGCCCAACGTTGCCATGCGTCCAGTGCTGAGGCATCGATATCAGCCGAACCATCATCGATCGCGCGACGGACGCGCTCAACAAGCGCGCGAATGTCTTCAGCCTGACGCAGCAACTCTCCGCTGGTCCGCAGATTCTGTAGGCGCTTTTGGTTGAGTTGGACTAACCATTCCTGGCGCTGCTTCTCCTTTTCAATCCGCTCCCGCTCTGCCCGCTCCTCGGCTTCCCGCAGGCTAAGGCGAAACTTTTTCTCGCCAGCTACGATGATTGCAGCCGCGATCTCAGCGATCTTTGACTCAAGCTTGGCTTCGCCGTCATCGTGCCAGGAAAATGTATTCTTGCGGTCGAAACCCGGATCGATCCGCAGGGCAATGATTGCAATACGATTTCGCATTTTTAGCGCTCCAATGCATCCGTCGGAATGACGGTTGCCATGAGCCCGACTTCTCGTCGGGCGGTTACTCTCGGAGACGCTGGCCGAACCGTGCTGTGCACAGTTGACGTGTACTCGACTGCCTGACGAAGGTGACAATGGTCAGGCAGTTGTTTTTCGCGACGGAGCCTAGAATAGGTCGGCTCCTTGCACGAAACAAGGTCCCGCTGCCCAGAAGCCACCCCGGTTTATAGAAGGCCTTTCGCAGCCAATGTCCCGCAGTGGCGCGCTTGAAAGACAGGACAAAGGCTGGCCGGTTTACGACCTGACACGACTCCGATTATCAGGAGGAGCCGTTTTCCGCGTCCATTTCCGCTATATCCTGGAACCTGTCGGCAATCCTGGCGTGAACGCGTCCGCCGTTGGCTGCACCAATGGCAACCAGCACTTCATCGGCACCCGGTGCATCGGCGATCTGGAAGTTCGCGGTGATGAAATGCGAGCGCCTCCCGTTCTCGCTCTTGTGCATCATTGGCAGTGACAACAACGCCCCCGCGGCGTTTCTGGTGTTGCAGAATTCGAGATAGGTGGTGCCGCCGACGGCATCGCGGAACAGATTGCCAAAGCGCAGCGTGTGGATCAACGCCGAGGCGTGTTCGATTTCGCCATTGATACCGACGGCCGCGGCCTTGCCGTAGGATTCGATCTCGGCCGGCGGCATCAAGGCGGTCAGCCGCTGCGTAAGTTCGGCGCCGAGCCTGGGGGCGATGTCGATGATCTCGGGGCGAAGGTTTTCGACGAAGCCCCGTTCCATCCACGGGTTCTTCAACACGGCGGCGACGACGATCGATGTGACCGGTTTGCCAGCGACCTTGCCGCCCTCGATCCGAACCTCGTCGATGAAGGTGCAGACTTTCCTGATTTCCATTCGCGCCAACGGTCCTTCTGCCCAAACTCGAAAGGGCCAGGCTAGGAAGGCGCGCACCACGCGTCTTCCTCTGCTTCAGAGGAAAAACCGGATGTCTCGCTCTCGGAAGACGTGTAGCTTCACTCGGCCGCGAATTGCTTATATCGGCGCTCGCAGTGCCAACAGGAACAGATCGGTCAGCCGGAACAGTCGCACCAGTGAACCATCAGTCGCAAATCCTGTCGTTACGCGACGCCGCCAGCCTGATCGACTCAGGCGGCGATCTCAGCACGGTGTTGCGTGATCTGGTGTTGGCCGCCTGCCGGCATGCCGGATGGACGATGGGGTCGATCATGAGCATCGACGCACCGCATGGCCATGCTTACGTGATCGTTCGCCATGACCCGACCTTGATCCAGCGGTCGCTCCCCGACCGCTGGGAACTCGCCACCAGCCCGTCGATCGTTGCCCTGCAACGCAACGAGGCCGTCTATATCAGGGATGCTCGGGTCTCGGAGGAGTTTCCTGGCTATCGCATGGAGGCTTTCGAACGCGACTACCGCAGCGTTCTGGTAATGCCGATGAGTTGCCTCGACGAGGCCGCAAGGCCGATGGTGCTCAGCGTCATCTCGCGAGAGATCATGGACGTCAGCGCCGACGATCTCGCCTTCATCGGGATGATCGTCCATCTCGGTGAAATCGCTGTCGAGAAACAGCACAAGCTGCGCGAGGAGAAGCGTGCATCGGAACGGCTCCAGCAGGCGCTCCAGGCACATACGTCGCTGCTGCAGCAGGCCTTGGCCGAAAGCTCGATGCCTTCGCTTGCCGGTAAGATCGCAGCATTGGTGCCCAACCCCGTCGTCGTGGTCGATTTCACCGCCAACCTGATCGTCGCCAGCCGCTCACCGAGCGAGAAGCATTTCGACGACGCGGCCTGGCAGCTTGCCGCCAGCACCAGCCTGCACCGGCAGATCATGAAGGTCGCGCGGTCGGCGGTGGATCAGCCGCACAGCGAGGCTCATACATTCTTCCTCGACGACGGCATGCGCCGTCTGCGTCTCACCGCGAAGATCGAACCGTTGAGCGTTGATGCCGAGGCTGTCGGGGCAATGGTCATCTTCACCATGCAGGAGCCCTTCAGCCAGCTCGACCTGCTCCTGCTCGACAGTGCCAAATTCGCGCTCAGCGTCCAGATGATGCGCAGCTTCATCCGCTTCCGATTCGAGACACGCACGCTGACGGAGTTGTTCATGGAGGTGGTCGAGCATCGCTGGCACGCCCCCGCCGATGTAATGCAGCGGGCGCAGCGGCTTGGCGTAGGGCTGGCATCACCAAAGCAGATGATCCTCATCGATCTGCCTGAAGCCGCCCAAAGCAGCGCCGGACGTCTGGTCGATCCGCATCATGCGGTGATCCGGTTGCTGCAGCAGAACTCGGTCGCGGCTGACATCATCGTCGTCGACAATGGCCTCGTCTGCCTGATCCCGGCTGAGCTGGGCGAAGACAGGGACCGTATCGCCAAGCTGCTGCGCAAGGTTGCCGAGGAACTGGGGCGCCAATTCGGCCAGGAACCGTTCGTCGTTCTTTCCGGTCTCTGCACCAAACTTGCGGACTATCCCCCGGCATGGGATCGCTGCCGGCGCATGATCCGCATCGGACGCTCGTTCGGCCGGACCGGCGTCTTTGCCAGCCAGGATTTCGGCCCGCTGCCGATGCTGATCGCGGCCGCCGAGGTGGAGGATGTGCGGAGCTTCGTGCAGGACAGTGTCGGCGCCATCGCCGATCACGATGGCCAGCACGGCACCCCCTATATGGAGACGTTGTTCTCCTATCTGCGCGAAGGCTGCCGCAGCCAGGCCTGCGCTGATGCGATGGGGCTGCACGTGACCACCTTGCGGTACCGGCTGGCGCGCATCCAGGAACTGTTCGGTGTCGATCTCGATACCCCTGAGCGGCGCTTTGCTTTCGAGCTCGCCATCCGCTTGCGCGAGGTCATCGACAACCGCGATTCGGTCGAAAGATAGCATCGTTCCAGCCTCCGCCGTGCGGACTGTTTCCAGCTTGGGTATCTTCCCTGCCGTTTGCGTTGTTGTCCGCGATCCTTGCTCGCAAACACAGCAGCCTCTCTGCCTACTGTTCCTATCAACAGGAGGAAGAACGGCTGCAGGTCAGCGGCTAACGTCTCGCGCAATACGAAGAGGGAACACGAGGCCAGATGCTGACGACTCCACAGCCAACGATCGATCCGATTGCACTGAGAAGGGCATTCGGAACCTTCGTGACCGGCGTCACAGTCATCACCACCCGCGACGCCGATGGCACGCCGCGCGGCATGACGGCCAACTCCTTCACGTCGGTCTCGCTTGATCCGCCGCTGCTTCTGGTTTGCGTCGGCAAGGCCGCTGCCAGCTATGCCGCGTTCAACGCGTCCGACTCTTTCGCGGTCAATCTTTTGCATGAGGGGCAGACCGACGTCTCGGCGGTCTTCGCCTCGAAGGCGCACGACAAGTTCGGCTCGATCAGCCATGACCGTGTCCACACCGGGGCGCCGATCCTCAACGAATGCCTGACCTGGTTCGACTGCACCGTGCACAACCGCGTCGATGCCGGCGACCATGCCGTTCTCATCGGCGCCGTGCAGGCGTTTGGCACCAGTCCGTCGGCACCGCTCGGCTTTTGCCGCGGACGCTATGCCTCGGTGAAGGATCCACTGCCACCGGGCTGGCTTGCTTCCCACTCGATGATCGTCGGCTATTTGATCGAAGCCGAAGGCAACATCCTGTTGCGCGCCGACGGCAAGGGCGGCTGGGTGCTGCCCAGCGCCAAGAGCCGCAAGGCGGAAAACGAACTCAAGCTCGAAGGCGGCGACGCACTGACGCTGCTTCCGGATGAGACGTTTCTTTATTCCGTCTTCGATGTCGCCGACAGCGATCCCGGCTACCTCATCTATCGCGCCCGGCTCTCCGGCGCTTCCGCCGCCCTCACATTGCCCGCGGGATTCAAGTTCTTTCCGCTGGCGGACCTTCCCTATCAAGACATTCCGGCGCGCGAAATCCGCGCGCTGCTGCGCCGCTACAGCCGCGAGCGGCACGACGAGCGCTTCAGCATCTACATGGATTCGGGCGATGGCGGGCGTCTCGCCAGCATTGATGGCGGTTCGAAGCCATGGATGCAAAGCCCCAAGGACGCCGAACAGGAACAGCCATGAAGACGTCAGTCAAATCGATCGAGAATTCCCGCCAGCAGCTGTTCATCGGCGGCGGTTTCGTCGCACCGAAAGGCGGGCAATATATTCCAAGCTACGATCCAACGACCGCCAGGTCCTGGTATGAACTGGCCGAGGCCGACGCATCCGATGTCGATGCCGCTGTGGCCTCTGCGCGAGCAGCCTTTGCCGATCCGGCTTGGCGCCGCATGACCCAGACCGACCGCGGCAAGCTCGTCTATCGCCTGGCGGAACTGGTGTTCGAACATGCCGACGAGCTGGCGCTGATCGAGACACGCGACAATGGCAAGCTGCTCAAGGAGATGCGGGCGCAGATGCGCGCCATGCCAGATTCCTACAGCTATTTCGCCGGGATGGCCGACAAGCTGATGGGCGACACCATCCCCGTCAACAAGCTTGACATGCTGAACTTCAACATGCGCGAGCCGCTTGGCGTCGTCGGCATGATCACGCTGTGGAACTCGCCGCTGATGCTGCTCACTGGCACCTTGGCGCCGTGCCTTGCCATCGGTAACACCGTTGTCATCAAGCCGTCCGAACACGCCACCGCCTCGACGTTGGCGCTGGCCGAACTGATCATGGAAGCCGGCTTCCCCGCCGGCGTCGTCAATGTCGTGACCGGCACCGGCACCAGCGCCGGCGACGCGCTGACGCGTCATCCCGACATCGCCAAGATCGTCTTCACTGGCAGCACGGCCACCGGCCGGCGCATTGCCGCAAATGCTGCGGCGAACCTGGTTTCGTGCCAGATGGAGCTTGGCGGGAAATCGCCTCAGGTCGTCTTTGCCGATGTCGACATGGACCATGCCGTCAACGGCGTCGTCTCCGGCATCTTCGCCGCCGCCGGCCAGAGCTGCGTTGCCGGATCGCGCTGCTTCGTCGAGGCCAGTATCTATGACCGTTTCGTCGACGCGCTGGTCGAGCGCGCCAGGCGGGTCAGGGTGGGCCACCCCCTGAATGACGATACCGACATGGGTCCGCTGGCGCTTTCGGCACAACTTGCCAAAGTTGAAAGCTACGTCGCCTCGGGCGTCCATCAGGGGGCGAGGATCGCGGCCGGTGGCCGCAGACCGCAATCGGCCGCGCTCGCGGAAGGCTGGTATTTCGAGCCGACCGTCATGGTCGACGCCCGCAACGACATGGACTTCATGCAGGAGGAGATTTTTGGGCCGGTCGTCGGCGTCATCCCCTTCTCGTCGGAAGAGGAGATGACCGCGCTCGCCAATGACACGCGCTACGGACTGTCCTCCGGCATCTGGACCAAGGACATCGACCGCGCGCTGCGCTTTGCCCGCAATGTCGATGCCGGAACCGTCTGGATCAACACCTATCGCGCCTCGTCCTTCATGTCGGCCAATGGCGGTTTCAAGGAAAGCGGCTATGGCCGCAGGGGAGGCTTCGACGTGATGGAGGAGTTCTCGCGGCTGAAGAACATCATGATCGATTATTCCGGGATCATGCAGGACCCATTTGTCATCCGCCTGCGCTGAGCATCACCCACACCGACCACAAAGGACGGGACAACAGAAATGAAATTTGCAGTGTCGCTGACCATGGAGCGCTTCTCGCCCGACATGCCGATGTCGAAGGTGAAGAGCAATCTGCTCGAGCTGGCGCAGATGGCCGACGCGGGCGGCTTCGAGACGCTGTGGACGGCAGAGCATCATACGATCGAGTGCACCATCTCGCCCAATCCGTTGATGACCCTGACCTGGCTGGCGCAGCACACGCAGCAGATCCGGCTTGGCACCTCGACGCTGGTGGCGCCGTACTGGAGCCCGATCCGCCTGGCTGGCGAAGCCGCCCTTTGCGATCACCTGACCGGCGGCAGGCTGGAGTTCGGCATAGCCCGTGGGTCCTATCAATACGAGTTCGACCGCATGGCCGGCGGCATGCCACAGCAGGAGGGCGTCGCCTACCTCAAGGAACTGGTGCCGGCGGTGAAGAAACTGTGGGCCCATGACTATGCGCATGACGGCCACTATTGGAAGTTTCCGCTGGCCGCGGGCGTGCCCAAGCCATTGCAGACGCCGCATCCGCCGATCTGGGTGGCGGCACGTGACCCCGGCACATTCGACTGGGCCGTAGGCATCGGTGCCAACATCCTGTCGACGCCGCTTTCAGCGCCCGCGGCCGAGATTGCCGTGCTCGGCGAAAAATTTCGCAAGGCGGTCGCCGACCATCCGGAAGTGCCGCGCCCACGCCTGATGATGCAACGCCGCACCTGCATCTACGATCGCCCGGAGGACTGGGAAGTCGCGGTCCGCCACGCCATCGACTACGGGCGCTCCTTCGAGAACCTCTTCCAGAACATCGGCACGGTAAAGAACGGTTTCCCCGAGGCTGTGCCTTATGAAAGCGTCAAGGGCAAGGACAACTACAATCCAGAGAGCATCCGCAAGAACCTGATGTTTGGCACCCCAGGCGAGATCATCGAGAAGCTCGAGGATTATGAGGCCGCGGGCGTCGACCAGTACTGCCTGGGACTCACCTTCAACCTGCCGTTCGAGCTGCAGAAGAAGACGATCAGGCTGTTCGTCGATGAGGTCATGCCGCACTTCGCCACGCGGGATCGCACCAGGGCTGTCGCGGTGGGGCACTGATGGCGATGGCGACCGGTTCCTTCGTTCACGGCGATGTGGCGCTCAACTATCGTGTCGACGGGAACGGGCCACAGAAGCTGGTCTGCATCCATGGCGTCGGCTCCTATCTGGAAGCGTGGAGCGGCGTCGTCGCTCGCCTGCCGGATCAGTTCACCGTGCTCACATTTGATCTACGTGGCCATGGCGGGTCGGCGCGCATCAAGGGACGCTACGAGATTGATGACTTCGTCGGCGATACGCTGGCGCTGGCCGATCATGCTGGCTTTGCGCGCTTTCATCTTGCCGGCTTCTCGCTGGGCGGCCTTATAGCCCAGCGCCTGGCACTGACCCATCCCGATCGGCTTCAAAAGCTGGTGCTGCTGGCGACCGTCGCCGGGCGCTTGCCGGAAGAACGGCAGGCGGTTCTGCGTCGTCTCGCCGCTTTGACCGCCAGCCAGCCGAGTGCGCACCATGCCGCGTCGCTCTCGCGGTGGCTGACCGAGGAGTTTCAGGAGCGCAACCCGGATGTGATCGCCGAGCTGCATCGGCGCGACGCCGAGAACGATCCTGCGTGCTACGCCGCCGCTTACCGGGTTCTGGCCGAGACAGATTTCGGCGGCATCCTCGACCAGATCAGGTCGTCGACACTGATCGTGACGGGGGAGGACGACCAGGGATCCAACCCGCGCATGGCGCGTCATATGCACGACCAGATCCGCGGCTCGCGGCTCGAGATCCTGCCGGGGTTGCGGCATTCGATCCTGATCGAAGCGCCCGGGCCGGTCGCTGGCCTGATTGCGGATTTCCTGAATGACCACTCACGACGGGCAGGGGCGACCAGCCATGGATAGAAAATTGCAGAAAGCCGGCGAGGCAGTCCGCCGCAAAGTACTGGGCGACGACTATGTCGACCGCGCAATCGGCAATGCCGACGACTTCTCCAGGCCCCTCCAGGACATGCTCAACGAGTATTGCTGGGGCACATGCTGGACTGACGCCGCGCTCGATCTCAAGCAGCGCAGCCTGCTCAATCTCGGCATTCTTGCGGCACTGGGGCGCATGCATGAATTCGGCGTGCATTTTCGAGGTGCGATGCGCAACGGGCTTGGCGACGACGAGCTGCGGGCGGCCCTGATCCAGATCGCGGTCTATTGCGGCGTTCCGGCAGGTGTCGAGGCCTTCCGTGTCGCGCGTGCGGTGCGCGACGAAGCAAAGGCCGACACGCCATGACAAGCGTTTCGCGACCGTCGGCTTACCTTCGTTCCGAGCAATCGGCGCGGCAAACCTCCTCTGCCTCGCCGGAAGACGGCGACGGCAGTCTCATTTCTAAATTAGCAACAACAACAAGGGGAACGGTGCACATGAAAACATCTCTGAAATTGGCGACATTGGCGGCTTCGCTTGCCCTGACATTGACGACGCTTCCGGCTCAGGCCGGCGCGGTGCTGGACCGTGTCGTGGCGGCCGGAACTCTCAAGGTCGCAACTGACGCCAACTGGGCGCCGCAGTCCTTCCTCAATGCCAGCAACGAGCTGGACGGCTTCGACATCGATGTCGCCAAGGAGATCGGCAAGCGCATCGGCGTCAAGGTCGAGTTCGTGACGCCGGGCTGGGACATCATCACCGCCGGCAACTGGGTCGGCCGCTGGGACATGCATGTCGGCTCGATGACGCCGACGAAGAAGCGCGCCGAGATCTTCGATTTTCCCGCTGTGTACTACTACACGCCAGCAGCGGTTGCGGTTCACAAGGAC
>NZ_RZQP01000078.1:0-25123 GCF_003998165.1 Mesorhizobium sp. M7A.F.Ca.US.007.01.2.1
GATGTAGAAGTAGCCAGCGCCGTAGACGTCGCAAATCTTGACGTATTCAGCGGGTTCCGGCTCGGCGACGACGACGGCGTCGGCGGCGCGCGCACCGGAAACTGCGATCAGGGCCGCAGCGGAGCCGAGGAGAAGGCTCTTGATGTTCATTTTCTGACCTCCAGTCAGAATCGGATGAAACAGCGGCTTGCGGAGAGTCAGGCGACGCCACAGGAACGGCGCTTCCTTCGACTATCAATTTGTTATTGTTAGGAGATTTGTCCTGCGAAGCGCGCAGCGCGAAGCAGGATGGCGGAGAGGATGGGATTCGAACCCACGAGAAGCTTTTGACCTCTACTCCCTTAGCAGGGGAGCGCCTTCGACCACTCGGCCACCTCTCCGTTGCGCCGCTGGATAAAGAAAAGCGCTGGCACAATCAACAAGCCCGCATCATTATCTGAAAAAATAAGAAGGCGCCGAACCGCGATCTTCCATGCATGTGGCGGTTCTGCGGTTGTTTCCTGGCTAGCGACTCGGGAACTCGCCATGATTCCGTCGGTCCATCGCCGGATTCGGCGGCAAACAAGGGGTTGCGGCGGGCCTGATGGTTAACGAGAGCTTTCTGAGTGAGGCCAAATCGTGTCATTTGTGCAACAACGCCAGGGGATAGCAGCCAGGCAGCCCTTTCACCGGTACGATCGTGGTTGAACGCCGCCGCCTCATGAGTAATGTCGATTTCGAAGGAGCGGCGCGGTGCGCATCTTTTTCGGTAGTGGGGATGGGGCAGGGAACGCTGTCCTTCAGCAAAGAATACCCAGACCCGTTTTTTAACTTTTGACTGGAGGTCAGAAAATGAACATTAAGAGCCTTCTCCTCGGCTCCGCTGCGGCCCTGATCGCAGTTTCCGGTGCGCGCGCCGCCGACGCCGTCGTCGTCGCCGAGCCGGAACCCGCTGAATACGTCAAGATTTGCGACGTCTATGGCGCTGGCTACTTCTACATCCCCGGCACCGAGACCTGCCTGCGCATCGGCGGCTACATCCGCTACGATATCGGCGTGGGCGATCACGGCACCAACGATGGCGTCAACAACGTTCCGGACCGCATGAACGCCGGCGACGAGCACGACACCTACTACAAGCAGGCTCGCTTCACGCTGAAGACCTGGACCGGCCAGGAAACCGAACTCGGCACGTTGAAGACCTACACCGAAACCCGCTTCAACTTCGGCAACAACACCGGCGACTATACCGATGAGTTTGCCGGCGACTGGCAGGCTCACAACAAGGGTACCACGCTGAATTTCGCCTGGATCCAGCTCGGCGGCTTGCGCGTCGGTAAAGACGAATCGGCCTTCGATACGTTCATCGGCTATGCCGGCAACGTCATCCAGGATACGATTGTTCCCTACGGCGGCTTCGACACCAATGTCATCCAGTACTACTTCGACGCTGGCAACGGTTTCTCGGCCGTGGTCTCGCTCGAAGAAGGTTATGGCGACTACTCGATCGACAGCTATGTTCCGCATGTTGTCGGCGGCGTGAAGTGGACGCAGGGCTGGGGCGCCATCACCGGCGTTGTCTCGTATGACAGCAACTACGAAGAAGTTGCCGGCAAGGTTCGCCTGGACGTGAACGTCTCCAACGAACTGTCGCTGTGGGTCATGGGTGGCTACGGCTCCGACGACAACCTCGGCGATGATCCGCTGGTCGGAGCTGGCGGTCGCGGCATGTACAAGCAGTGGGGCGGCAACTGGGCTGTCTGGGGCGGTGGCACCTACAAGTTCAACGAGAAGACCTCGTTCAACGCTCAGGTCTCGTATGATGACTGGAAGAACCTCGGCATTGCGGCGAACGTCGCTTATGACGTCGTTCCGGGCTTCACGGTCACGGCCGAAGTCGACTACCAGAACGTCGGCAGTGACGACCTTAACAAGGGTTGGTTCGGCGCTGACAAGAAGAGCAACATCGGCGGCATTCTCCGCTTCCAGCGCTCGTTCTAAGGGCTGGTTCCTTACAGGTGAAATTCAGCCCGGGCGTGCAAGCGCCCGGGCTGTTTTCGTTTCGCGACTGGATCAAGGCAAACAGAAGGATGGGGGTAACGGTAGCTGAATAAATCCGTGGAGTGGTTTCGTGGGATCTGCTGATGGGCGGATGGAAATCACAACCGCGTGATTAAAATCTCTTGAAAGGACGCTTCCAAGCGGGTAGGGCTGACCTATCCCACTCGGGGGTGTGGCAAATGATGACGAACGAAGCGATTCAAGAGGGCGAGTCCTCTGATCATTTTTCGATGTTTTCTTCTCAAAGTCCGAAGATTCGATACATCTATAACAAGATTAGAGAAGTAAAGTCGCATCGGGTCAGAGATCTTTTTTCAGCATATCGTGACATATTATGGGATGATGGGCGGCATAAGTATAATGTCAGCTCTTTCATCGGCGAAATAGACGAGATTCTCCTTGGGGAGCGTTTCAGCGCCTTTGACCAAAGTACCCTCGACAACCTTATCGGCACCTTGCGCCAGCGCGGCAACAGCAACGCAACCATCAATCGAAAGATGGCTGCCCTCAGCAAACTGCTGCGCAAGGCTCACAAGATGGGAGATATCCACAGCCTGCCCGAGTTCCGCCGCCAGAAGGAGCGGGCGGGTCGGATTCGGTTCCTCGAAAGGGACGAAGAGGCGCGCCTGTTCGCCGCCATCAAGAGCCGCAGCGAGGATGCCTACAGGCTTTCCGTCTTCCTGGTCGACACCGGATGCCGTCTCGGCGAGGCGCTCGGGCTGATCTGGAACGATATCCAGGAGCATCGCGTCTCGTTCTGGATCACCAAATCCGGCCGCAGCCGCACCATTCCAATGACCGAGCGGGTCAAGGAGGTCATCAAGCTGCCTCCCACCGAGGGCCGCCGGCCCAAAGGACCGTTCACCAAGCTCAGCCAGGCACAGTTCCGTGCCATCTGGAACGACGCGAAGGCCGAAGTCGGCCTCGGTGCCGACGATCAGGTGGTGCCGCATATACTGCGCCATACCTGCGCCTCGCGTCTGGTCCAAGGCGGCATCGACATCAGACGCGTGCAGATGTGGCTCGGCCACCAAACGTTGTCGATGACGATGCGCTACGCGCATCTGGCCACCAACGATCTCGATGGCTGTGTCATCGTGCTGGAAACGCCTCGATCGACTCAGCCGGGCGGCAATTGCGCTGAAGGCTCCATGTTTTCTTCGCCCGTGACGACGCCTTCGTCGCCGACGGCAGAGCGGAAAACGAGGGACGAGGCAGCCGCCGCCGCTAAGGAGTCGCCGAAAGCGACTCGGAAAAGTTCAAAAGCCAAGTAGGCTGAAGAATCCTGCCTATACTATCGTAGCTATCCCGTGACCTCGTTTGGTCATGGGGTTTACTTCAGGATATTCTTCCGCTCGGCCTGATCGAGAAAAGCGCCTATGTCGCCCGGTAGGCTGCCGGTCTCGAGGAACGGCGCATGGCCCTGACCCTCGACGGTGATCGTCTCCATCATGGAATGGCGCTCTCTCATCTGCTTGAGCGTGTCTGTGGACAGCAATCTCGAATTAACGCCCCGTATGGTGAGCAGAGGAATCGCGGCCAACGCCTCGAATTGCGGCCATAGGTCAGGCAGCTTCTGCGTCAGATCGAGACTGGCAACGGTATCCACCAGCTTCGGATCGAAATCCGGCACCAGCCCACCATCCGTTTCGCGGTAGAGAGCCCATACCATCCGATCCCAATCGGCGCCGGCAAGAGCGGGGAAGTCTTCGCCATGCACGCTGCGCTGGGCGGCCGCCGCCTGTGTGCGGGTTTTCGGTGCCGGGTCGCGCTCGAGATAAGACTGGATATGGGCAAGTCCGGCCGTCTCGATCACCGGTCCGATGTCGTTGAAAACAATGGCTTTCAGGACGGATGGCCGCATCGTCCCGAGCACATGGATGATCAATCCCCCGCGCGAGGTGCCGATGAAGGCCGCTTCTCCGATGTTCAGCGCCGCCAGCCCGGCGAGAATGTCGCCGGCCTCCACGCCGACATTGTAATTTTTGACGTCGGGATCATAAGCCGACTGCCCGCGCCCGCGGTAGTCGAAGGCGATGACCTTTCGTGGAGTTGCCGCATGCGTCGACAGATAGAGCGCCAGCTCGTGAAAATCCTTGGCATTGCGGGTCAGGCCAGGCAGGCAGACAACCGGCCAGGGTCCGGAATTGGCCTCGCCATAGACGCGCGCATGGAGTTTTAACCCGTCCGGTGCGCTGTAGAAGAAGTCGGAAAAAAGCTGCTCGCTTGCCATCGGAATGTGCGACCTCGCTGTATCAATCTGGACAGCTACAGGCGAGGGCAGGGATGGTCAATAAAAGGCGCTTTTGCCTTCTCCCACAAGTGGAGAAGGACAGAAAGGCTCAACTCCGCCCGTTCACCAGATCCCCGACAATGTCGTATTTGCCGGAAATACGCATCTTGTAGACCTCGTAATTCTCCATCACGCGCTGAACGTAACTTCTTGTTTCTGTGTAGGGAATCCGCTCGATCCAGTCGACGACCGCGTCGATGTCCTTGCCGCGCGGGTCGCCATATCTGCCCACCCACTGCCTGGCCCGGTTGGGGCCAGCATTGTAGCCGGCGAAGGTCAGCACGTAGGAGCCGTTGAAGCGGTCGAGCTGTTCGCCGAGGAAGGCCGAACCAAGCGTCGCGTTGTAGCCGGCATCGGTGGTCAGCCGTGCTTGCGAAAACTGCAGCCCGGCCTTCTTCGCCAGTTGCCTTGCGGTTCCCGGCATCAGCTGCAGCAGCCCGCGCGCGCCGGCGCTCGACACGGCGCCGATGTTGAATTCGCTTTCCTGGCGGGCGATCGCATAAGCCAGCGCCTTGCCTGAGCCGGAAATGTCAGCCGAATCGGGAATGACGCCGAGCGGATGCGACAATGCGCCGACATCAATGCCGCGCGCCCCGGCGATCTTGCCGATTTTCAGCGCCATAAAATGGTTCCCTTGCTTTTCGGCAAGGACAGCGAGCAGCGCCAGTTCGCCTGGACTGGTCAACTGCCCGGCAAGGTCGCGATAGAGCGTCTCGGCATAGCGATCGTAGCCCGCCTCCTGCAGCCGCTTGATGGCGCTGACGGCCTCGCGGCCGGCAAAGTTCTGCCGGTCGGCGGCGCTTGGCGAGGGATAGACGATGTTGAGCGCCTGCCGGCCGACACGTTCGGCGGCAAGCTGGCCGTAGAATGTCGTGCCGTAGGCAGCGGCGCGCGCAAAATAATCCTTGGCGTTGCCCGGGCCGCCGACTTCGGCGGCACGGCCGAGCCAGTAATACGCGCGCGACAGCGTCATCGGCCCTTGGGCAAGGTCGGCGATGCGAGCGAAATGCGTTGCGGCAAGCTTGGGGTCGTTCAGGCCGCGCAACGCGTACCAGCCGGCATGGAATTCGGCGTCGGCCGCATTGGTGGCACTTTCGGCAGCGTGTGTGGCGACGATCTTGTACGCGGCCTTCATGTCGCCCTGGTCGACCAGTTCACGCGACAGCACCCGGCGCTCGACCCACCAGGCATCCGGATCGACCAGAGCTTCGCGATCGGTCGGTGCCTGCATCACAATGGCTGCAGCGCCGGCAAAATCCTCCTGCTTGCGCAAATATTCGGCCTGCGCGAAGAAGTAGCCGGCCGAACGTTGCATTGCCGGCACGGCCTTCAGCAGCTTGGGCGCGTTCTTGTCGCCTTTGTCGGCCGCCGCCCATGCATCGGCGAGCTGCTGGGCGCCGGCGAGGCCGGCGACGCGCAGCGCGGAATTCGCGCGGTCGGCATAGAACATGCGCTCCATGCGAAAGCGGTGGTCTGCGGCCGGGATCAGGCTGCCGAATTCCTTGATCAGCGCCGCCTCGTCCTTGGCCTCCAGGATCGCGGTGCGCCAGAAGGGCGACAGCACGGAACGCGCCGCCTTGGCATTGCTGGACGCCACATAGGCGCGGGCGAGAACCATCACGCCTTCGAATGTCTGCGGCTGGCTGCCATCGAACGCCCTGATGACGATGTCGGGGGCAGGGTTCTCTCGATAGAGCGCGCGCTCGCTGTTCTTGCGCAGGGCTACGGTCCCCGGCCAGTTGGGCAGCATCTTGGCCGCAGCAGTGATATCGTCGCTCGGAACCTTGTCGCCGCCATAAAGCGCGATCGCCCAGGCAAGGATATGCTGGTCGAGCGACTGCGCCGGAAGGGCATCGCGCACGCCACGAGCGCGGGGACTATCACCCTGCGCCAACGCATCCAGTCCGCTTTTCAGAGGGGCGACGTCGGGCAAGGGCGCCTGTCGCGTTCTGTCCTGCAGGTCTGGCAGCGCAATTGCCGCGCCTGGAATCGGAATGGCTGAGGTGACCCGTGCGTCCACGCTGCCGCTGATCGCCATGCCCGGCATCAGCGCGAGCGCGGCGCCAAGCAGCGCGAGAAGGTGAGGCCGACCGCCCGGCATGATCCCTAAATCTTTCCTTGTCCTGGCATTCCACAAGCTGGCGAAGATGCCTCGAAGCCTAAACTTAGGTCGTGAAGAGCCCGTAAACAAAGAGTTAGCGAGGCCGTTCGAATTGCGCTTGCTGGCACCATGGCAATGCTTGCCGCGCAACCATGTCGAGACTATGGTGCGCCGCTTCGCTTTCGGTTAGAAGGCGCGACCACAAACACCGACACAAAACACCAGAAGTGCCAAGGAGTTGGACGAAATGCTGAGAGGCTCGCTTACTGCGCTCGTGACACCGTTCGAAAAGAGCGGGCGTTTCGACGAGAAAGCCTTTCGCGCATTCGTCGAATGGCAACTCGCGGAGGGCACGACGGGCCTGGTGCCGGTCGGCACCACCGGCGAGTCGCCGACACTGTCGCATGACGAGCACCGCCAGGTCGTCAAGGTATGCATCGAGGTGGCCAAGGGACGAGTTCCGGTCGTCGCCGGCGCTGGTTCCAACAACACCGAGGAAGCCGTCGGGCTCGTGCAGTATGCCGAGAAGGCCGGCGCCGATGCCGCCCTGGTCGTCACGCCTTATTATAACAGGCCGACGCAGCGCGGCCTGTATGAGCACTTCGCGGCGGTCGCCAGGGCGACCAAGCTGCCGATCATCATCTACAACATCCCGCCGCGCTCGGTCATCGACATGATGCCGGACACGATGGGCCGGCTCGTGCACGACTTCAAGAACATCGTCGGTGTCAAGGATGCCACCGGCAAGGTCGAACGGGTTTCCGAGCAGCGTGCCACGTGCGGCAAGGATTTCATCCAGCTTTCGGGCGAAGATGCTTCGGCGCTTGGATTCAACGCGCATGGCGGCGTCGGCTGTATTTCGGTGACGTCGAACGTCGCGCCGCGGCTGTGCGCCGAATTCCAGGAGGCAACGCTTGCCGGCGACAGCGCCAAGGCGCTGGATCTGCAGGATCGCCTGCTGCCGCTGCACAAGGCGATCTTCATCGAGCCTGGCGTTTCCGGCGCCAAATACGCGCTGTCGAAGCTAGGCAAGGTCGAAAACGTGCTGCGCTCGCCGTTGGTGACGATCGAACAGTCGACTGCCGACAAGATCGATGCGGCTATGAAGCACGCCGGCTTGATTAATTAGGGATGAGGCGCCACCTCTCCGCATCATGAATCAAGTCAGAAAAGCCGATCCCAACAACAAGACCGTTTCGGAAAACCGCAAGGCGCGGTTTTCCTATGAGGTGCTCGACACGGTCGAGGCCGGTCTGGTGCTGACCGGCACCGAGGTCAAGTCGCTGCGCCAGGGCCAGGCCAATATCCAGGACAGCTATGCCTCGGTCGAAGGCGGCGAGATCTGGCTGATCAATTCCTATCTGCCGGAATATCTGCAGGCCAACCGCTTCAACCACGAGCCCAGGCGGCGCCGCAAGCTGCTGCTCAACAAGCGCGAGATGGCGAAACTGTCGCAAAGCGTCGACCGCGAAGGCATGACGCTTGTGCCGCTAAAGATCTATTTCAACGACCAGGGCCGCGCCAAGCTGCTGCTCGCTGTCGGCCGCGGCAAGAAACTGCACGACAAGCGCGAGAGCGAGAAGCAGCGCGATTGGTCGCGCGAGAAGGGCCGGCTGTTAAAAGAGCGTGGGTAGGCTGGGGCCATTCGCTTGAAGAACCGGATTGTTCTCTTTGGTCTGGCCAGTCTGGTCTTGGTATGTTTCGTCGCAGCAGGCGGCTACATCTATTTCAGGGCATTCTCGCCGGACCGCGACAAATATCCGCTCAGGGGCATCGACGTTTCCCATCATCAGGGCCGGATCGACTGGCCGCGTGTCGCCGCCGACGATGTCGCTTTCGCAGTCATCAAGGCGACCGAAGGCGGCGATCATGTCGACGATGCCTTCGCGAGGAATCTGGAAGAGGCCCGCGCCGCCGGTCTCGCCGTCGGCGCCTATCACTTTTTCACCTTTTGCCGACCTGGCGCCGACCAGGCGAAGAATTTCATCTCGGTTGTGCCGCACGACCAGCCGCTGCTGCCGCCGGTCGTCGACATCGAGTTCGGCGGCAACTGCCCGCAGCGGCCGACGCCCGAACAATTGAACGCCGAACTGGCCGCGTTCCTCGCTCCAGTCGAGGCGACGTTCGGCAAACCTGCGATCGTCTATCTGACCGATGAGGCAGCGCAGACCTATGCAGGGCGCATTGCTGCCCGTCCGCTCTGGCTCCGCTCGTTGCTCCTGGAGCCGGACCGCGACGACTGGGTCTACTGGCAGTACCACAACAGGGGTCGCGTTGACGGCATCAATGGCGATGTCGATATGAACGTGCTGAAGGGTGGGCCGGCGGTGCTGGCTGCACTGTTTGCGCCATCAAGCTGATCCGCTGGCGCCCGACTCTATTTCTGCAGGAACGCCGCTATCTGGCTGAAAACGCTAACGAACATCGCTTCGGTCAGCACACCGGTGTTGGTGTTGTAGCGCGAGCAATGGTAGCTCGAAAACAGCGTGATGCTGCCGGCCGGCAGCTGCCCGCCATGCTTGAACGGATAGGCGGCGACACGCCCGCCCAATGCCCGCACCGTCGACTGGTGCGCGATCGATCCCAGTGCCAGCACGGCGCGCAGGTTCGGGAACCTGGCGATCGTCGGCACCAGGAATGTCCGGCAGGTGGCAATCTCAGCGCCCACCGGCTTGTTCTCCGGCGGCACGCAGCGCACCGCGTTGGTGATCGCGGTGCCGACCAGCTCCAATCCGTCATCTGGCCGCGCCTTGAACTCTCCGCGCGCAAAACCGTGCGAAATCATCGTCGAGTAGAGCAGGTCGCCGGCATAGTCGCCGGTGAACGGGCGGCCCGTTCGATTGGCACCGCGCAGGCCAGGCGCCAGCCCGACGATCAGCAACTGAACCGCCGCGTCACCCTCGGGTGGTAAAAAAGTCGGCACCGGCGCATTGAACCAGGACGGCTCGCGCTGCCGCCACTCGGCGATGAAGTCATGCAGCCTTGGGCAGAGCGGGCAATCGCGGCCGGGTTCGGAGGCGGAAAGCACGGTCAAGGCGACCGGCCTCAATAATCGTCCTCGTCGACTTCGGCCGGCTCGGGCCTGCGCACCGGGCGCTCGGACGGGTCACGGCCAACCTCGTTCTTCAGCGTCGTCAGGTCGATGAAATGGTCGGCCTGGCGGCGCAGATCGTCGGAGATCATCGGCGGCTGCGAGGCCATGGTCGAGACGATCGATACCTTGCGGCCACGCCGCTGCAATGCCTCGACCAATGTGCGGAAATCGCCGTCGCCGGAAAAGATGACGTAGTGGTCGACGACATCGGCGAGTTCCAGCGCATCGACGGTGAGCTCGATGTCCATATTGCCCTTGATCTTGCGGCGGCCGGTCGAGTCGGTGAATTCCTTGGCCGGCTTGGTGACCACCTTGAAGCCATTATAGTCGAGCCAGTCGATCAGCGGACGGATCGAGGAGTATTCCTGATCCTCGACCAGCGCCGTGTAATAATAGGCGCGCAGCAGATAGCCGCGCTTCTGGAAGCTCGACAGAAGCTTGCGGTAGTCGATGTCGAAGCCGAGCGCGCGCGACGTCGCGTAGAGATTGGCGCCGTCGATGAATAGGGCGATTTTTTCACGAGGGTCGAACATGGAAAATATTCCTTCTCGAAATAAACACCCGTCTAAACCAAATGCGATAGCGTTCGGTCAGGCTCATAATAAACCGGCTGACCTCTATGCCATCCGAGATAGCGCCAGTTTCGCGGCAATCCAAGGGCGCGTGCGGCACTGCAAGCAATTGTGATCGGGACACCGAACACATAGCACAGACTGGTTTTGCCAAATCGGGTGTTTGAACCAAGGTTTGGACGCCATGCAACCCAGCCATTGCCATGATGCTTGTATTTTGACGGCGTTCGGGTTATGGACCGCGCCTGTTTTCCATCAAATCCATCGCATGAAAGGGGCAATCCATGGCCCGCGTAACCGTTGAAGATTGCATCGACAAGGTCGACAACCGCTTCGAGCTGGTGCTCCTTGCCGGCCATCGTGCCCGGCAGATCAGCCAGGGCGCGCCGATCACAGTGCCGCGTGACAACGACAAGAATCCGGTTGTGGCGCTGCGCGAGATCGCCGATGAGACGCTGTCGCCCGACGACCTCAAGGAAGATCTGATCCATTCGCTGCAGAAGCATGTCGAGGTCGACGAGCCCGAGGCCGATGGCGAGGCGATTGCCGATCAGACCGGCACCGCCGTTGCCGCCACCGACGCCGACGACGCCGAGGAGAACATCACCTTCGACCGGATGACCGAGGAAGACCTCCTGGCCGGCATCGAGGGCCTGGTGCCGCCGGAAAAGAGCGACGACTACTAAGCCAGCGTTCTGGACCTGCCTGGAATACGTTTCCGGCACTTCCGTCCAGTCAGTTTCGTGGCTATCTATGGGATGCGCCGTACGCTAGTGCGGCGCATCAATCATTTCAGCACCGCGAGATTCCGCCCATGATGCGTCAGTATGAGCTTGTCGAGCGCGTCCAGCGCTACAAGCCTGACGTCAACGAGGCGTTGCTCAACAAGGCCTATGTCTATGCCATGCAGAAGCATGGCCACCAGAAGCGCGCTTCCGGCGATCCGTATTTCTCGCATCCGCTCGAAGTCGCCGCCATCCTCACCGAAATGCATATGGACGAGGCGACGATCGCGGTCGCCCTGCTGCACGACACCATCGAGGACACGACCGCCACGCGGGCCGAGATCGACGATCTGTTCGGCCCCGAAATGGGCAAGCTGGTCGAGGGCCTGACCAAGTTGAAGAAGCTCGATCTGGTCTCGAAGAAGGCCGAGCAGGCGGAAAACCTGAGAAAGCTTCTGCTGGCGATTTCGGAAGATGTCCGCGTGCTGCTGGTCAAGCTCGCCGATCGTTTGCACAATATGCGCACCCTCGACCACATGCCGGAGGCCAAGCGCCTCCGCATCGCCGAGGAGACGATGGATATCTACGCACCGCTGGCCGGGCGCATGGGCATGCAAGGCATGCGTGAAGAGCTGGAGGAGATCGCCTTCCGCTTCATTAATCCTGAAGCCTATCGCGCCGTCACCGCACGGCTTGCTGAAATCTTCGAACGCAACAAGGGCGTGCTGACGGACATCGAAAAGGCACTGTCCACGTTGTTCGAGAAGCATGCGATCAACGCCAGCGTAAAGAGCCGGCAGAAGAAGCCGTGGTCGGTGTTCCGCAAGATGGAGGCCAAGGCGCTGTCCTTCGAGCAGCTCTCTGACATCTTCGGCTTTCGCGTCGTCGTCGACACGGTCGAGGACTGCTATCGGGCGCTTGGCGCCATCCACACCGCGTGGTCTATGGTGCCGGGTCGCTTCAAGGACTACATCTCGACGCCGAAACAGAACGACTACCGCTCGATCCACACCACCATTGTCGGCCCGTCGCGCCAGCGTGTCGAGCTGCAGATCCGCACCCGAGAGATGAACAAGATCGCCGAATACGGCGTCGCCGCCCATTCGATCTACAAGGATACCGGCGGCAAGACGAATGGCGCCGCCCACGCGATTTCAAAGGAAACCAACGCCTACGCCTGGCTGCGCCGCACCATCGAGCAGCTTGCCGAAGGCGACAACCCTGAGGATTTCCTCGAAAATACCAAGCTGGAACTGTTCCAGGACCAGGTGTTCTGCTTCACCCCGAAAGGCATGTTGATTGCGCTGCCGCGCGGCGCGACACCGATCGACTTCGCCTATGCGGTGCACACCGATGTCGGCGACACCTGCGTCGGTGCCAAGGTCAACGGCCGCATCATGCCGCTGATGACGGAACTGAAGAACGGCGACGAGGTCGAGATCATCCGCTCCAAGGCGCAGGTGCCGCCGGCGGCGTGGGAATCGGTCGTCGTCACCGGCAAGGCGCGCTCGGCCATCCGCCGTGCCACCAAGAACGCCATCCGCAAGCAATATTCAGGTCTCGGCATCCGCATCCTGGAACGCGCCTTCGAGCGTGCCGGCAAGACCTTCACCAAGGAGAGCCTGAAGCAGGTGCTGCACAGGCTGGCGCGCAAGGACATCGAGGATGTGCTGGCCTCTGTCGGGCGTGGCGAGCTCGCCTCCACTGATGTCATGAAGGCGGTATTCCCTGACTACAAGGACGAGCGCGTCACCACGGCCGTTCCCAAGCCGCGCGAGGAGGGCTGGTCGAAGATCCGCAATGCCGCCGGCATGCTGTTCCAGATTCCGGGTCGTGCCGCGCGCAAGGACAAGGACCAGCCACGCGATGGAGCCGTGCCGATCCGCGGCGTGCGCGGCGATCTGCCGGTGCGCTTCGCGCCGGAGGGGGCAGTGCCTGGCGATCGCATCGTCGGCATCGTCCAGCCGGGCACCGGCATCACTATCTATCCGATCCAGTCGCCAGCGCTGCAGGCATTCGATGACCAGCCCGAGCGCTGGATCGACGTGCGCTGGGACATCGATGAGCGCACCAAGGAACGCTTTCCGGCGCGCGTATCGGTCACCGCCATCAACGCGCCGGGGTCACTCGCCGATATAGCGCAGGTGGTTGCCTCGAACGACGCCAACATCCATACGCTGTCGATGGTGCGCACTGCGCCCGACTTCACCGAAATGCTGATCGATCTCGAAGTCTGGGATCTCAAGCACCTCAACCGGCTGCTATCGCAGCTCAAGGACAATTCGAGCGTCAGCGACGCAAGACGCGTCAATGGCTAGACCATGCTCCGGTTTCGGACAAAACCATGGTCAATCAAAAAGAGGCAGACATGAACACCGATGAAGTGCTGGGCATTTTCCGCGAGGCGGGTGCTGTTCTGGAAGGGCATTTCATTTTGACCTCGGGCCTGCGCAGTCCGGTCTTCCTGCAGAAGGCGCGCGTGTTCATGCATGCCGACAAGACCGAGCTTCTGTGCAAGGCGCTGGCGGAGAAGATCCGCGCAGGCGTGCCCGGCAAGATCGACTATGTCGTCGGCCCGGCGATCGGCGGGCTGATCCCGGCCTATGAGACCTCACGTCATCTCGGCGTGCCGGCGATCTGGGTCGAGCGGGAAGGGGGCGAGTTCCGCTTGCGCCGCTTCGAGATCGCCAGGGGTTCGCGTGTCGTGATCGTCGAGGACATCGTCACCACCGGCCTGTCGATCCGAGAGACCATCGAGTGCCTGCGCGAGCTTGGCGCCGAGGTGGTTGCCGCGGCCTGCATCATCGACCGTTCGGCCGGCAAGACTGATGTCGGCGTGCCGCTCATCGCGCTTGCCGAGTATGAGGTCCCGGCCTATCCGGCCGACCGGCTGCCGCCGGAGCTTGCCGCCATCCCGGCGATCAAGCCCGGCAGCCGCAACATCTGACGGGGCATGCCGACATGCGTGAAGACGAATTGGAAATGATCGCCGGCATCGATCATTTCGTGCTGACGGTCGCTTCGCTGGAAGTGACCTGTGAGTTTTACCAGCGCGTGCTGGGTTTTGAGCGCATCGACGCGGCCGATCGACCGACGGCGCTGGCTTTCGGTAGCCATAAGATCAATGTGCATGAGGTCGGCCGGACTTTCGAGCCAAAGGCGAAGTCGCCGACATCAGGATCAGGTGATTTCTGCCTGATCACCGAGCGGCCACTGGATGAGGTCCGTGCGCGGCTCGCGGCCAATGGTGTGGTGGTGGAACTCGGCCCGGTTGAACGTGTCGGGGCCCGAGGTCCAATGATGTCGGTCTATTTCCGCGACCCGGACGGCAATCTGGTCGAGGTCAGCGAATACCTGCCGTAGCCGCTGGCGGCGCTGTGCCTTTCGGCGATGCGACTGCCGTTCCTTAAATTTTGCCGCGATTGTCCAATGTTCGAAGCAAGACCTGCCGCCCCGAAGGGCGGCGACAAGCGCGGCGCACAAAAGGTGTTTGGTTGTTCTTGCGCCAGCGCGTTGTTATATAAGCTGGCGATTGCCATAGGGTGATCGTCAAGCGCAAGATGTGGCTGCCACGCCCGGCTGAAGGTGCCGTTGCGGGCGCTGTGGAACGGGAACAGAGTGCTATTTCGACGCCGCAAGCCTGATGGCCTTTATGAGCGGGTGCGTACCTATCTTTGGCCGCGCCGCTCGTTTTCGCGCTCGCTTCAGTATTTTTCCAAGCGCATCCTGCGGCTGAAGGCCACACCGCATGCGGTGGCGGCCGGCGTTGCGGCCGGTGTCTTCGCTTCATTCTTCCCCGTCGGTTTCCATTTCATCATCGCTGCCATCCTGTGCTGGGTGATCGCCGGCAATCTGGTGGCGGCGGCGCTTGGCGCGGTTTTTTTCGGCAACCCGCTGACCTTCCCGTTGCTATGGGGCGCGTCGTGGGAAACGGGCAAGCTCATCCTGCATGACCGGTTGCCGACACATGGGCCGCCGGCGCATCTGGGCGAGATGTTGCACAACCTCTCCTTCGCGCAATTGTGGAAACCGGTCCTTGAACCGATGCTGATCGGTGCGGTTCCGCTCGGCTTGATCTTCGGGCTGCTGTTCTACGCCATCACGCGCTGGGGCATGAACGCTTTCCGCGAACAGCGGCGCAAACGCCTGGCCGAGCGCGCAAGCCGGCATGCGCAATCGTCCCATCCCGGCGCAAGCATCGGTTCCACTGCGCGATGATCATCGGCATCGGCAGCGACCTGATCGACATCAGACGCATCGAGAAATCGCTGGAGCGTCACGGCCAGCGCTTCGTCCAGAGAATCTACACCGACATCGAACAGGCGCGTTCGGACAATCGACGCGCCCGCGCGGCCTCCTATGCCAAGCGTTTCGCCGCCAAGGAGGCCTGCGCCAAGGCGCTGGGCACCGGACTGGCGCAGGGCGTGTTCTGGCGCGACATGGGTGTCGTCAACCTGCCCAGTGGCGCGCCGACCATGGCGCTGACGGGAGGAGCGCAGGCCAGGCTGGACAAAATCCTGCCAAAGGGCCATCGGGCGGCAATCCACCTCACCATCACGGATGATTTCCCGCTCGCTCAAGCCTTTGTGATCATCGAGGCGCTGCCCGTCGAAGAAGCGCCACATTGATTGCCTCTGACGACCGGCATTGACGTTGCCCAGCGCGCGCCGAGACTCTATACCATCCAACGCACAATCGAGGACGACATGAGCGTGGCTGAAAAATCCGAGAAGAAATCCGGCGGGCTTGGCGAGACCGTCAGCGTCATCGTCCAGGCGCTTTTGCTCGCCCTGGTCATCCGCACGCTGCTGTTCCAGCCTTTTTCGATCCCATCGGGATCAATGCGGCCGACGCTTTTGGAAGGCGACTATCTGTTCGTCACCAAATGGTCCTATGGCTATTCGCGCTATTCGCTGCCTTTCGGACCCGATATTTTTTCGGGCCGCATCTGGGGCTCCGAGCCGAAGCGCGGCGACGTGGCGGTTTTCAAGTTCCCGCCTGATCCGTCCGTCGACTACATCAAGCGCGTGGTCGGCCTGCCGGGTGACAAGATCCAGGTCAAGGACGGCCAGCTGTTCATCAACGGCGTCGGCGTGCCGCGCGTGAAAACAGGCCAGATCGACAATCCCGACATCACCGAGGAATCGCGCCCGATCGATGTCTATCGCGAAACCCTGCCCAACGGCGTCAGCTACGACACGCTTGACCTGAATTCGAACTCGATCGGCGACAACACCCGCGAATTCGACGTGCCGCCCGGCCACTATTTCATGATGGGCGACAACCGGGACAATTCCGCCGACAGCCGTTTCACTGTCGGCTACGTTCCCGCGGAAAATCTGGTTGGCCGCGCCAATCTTGTCTTCTTCTCGATCGCCGGCAAGGCGAGCCCTCTCGAAATCTGGAAATGGCCGTCGCTGATGCGCGCTTCGCGCCTGTTCCATTTCGTCAATTGATGGCTTTGAAGCGCCCGACAGGCGAAACACTGGCCGGTTTGGTGAAGGCCAAGACCGGTCACGTCTTCAAGGATATCCGTTTGCTCGAGACCGCCTTGACGCATTCCAGTGCGGTCAAGGCGGCCACCAACAACCAGCGTCTTGAATTTCTTGGCGACCGCGTGCTCGGGCTTGTCGTCGCCGATATGCTTTTCGAAAAATTTCCCGATGCGCCGGAAGGTGAAATCGCGCCGCGCTTCAATGCGCTGGTCGATGCGCGGACCTGCTCCGAAATCGGCATCGAAATGCAGCTGGAGGATCTGGTCCGCGCCGATTCTGCCTTGAAGATGCGGTCGCGTGGCTCGGGCGGAAACTATCTGGCGGATGCGGTCGAAGCGCTGATTGCGGCGGTTTACGTCGACGGTGGCATCGAGGCCGCGCGGCGGTTCGTCCTGCGCTACTGGGAACCGCGCTCGCATACGGTGATCGCAAAGCCGCTCAATCCGAAATCCGATCTGCAGGAATGGATTGCCAAGACCAGCGATATCAGACCCGAATATGTGATCGACAAGCGCGAGGGACCCGACCATCAGCCGGTCTTCACTGTATCCTTGCAGGTCCGCGGCTTTGCGCCGATAAGCGGCACCGGCGGCTCGCGCAGGGCGGCCGAAGAAGCGGCGGCTTCGGCATTTCTTGTGCGCGAAGGCGTTTGGGCCGCCGCATCGGCCCAAAAATCGGGGGGCTCGCGGCCCTCCAGTGAAGGGAGCGCGGCATGACCGCTACCGAAGAGCCGGCGACCACAGCCGCCGCCACGCATTCCGGCTTTGTCGCGCTGATCGGCGCGCCCAATGCGGGCAAGTCGACCTTGGTCAACCAATTGGTCGGCGCCAAGGTGTCGATTGTCACCCACAAGGTGCAGACGACCCGCGCCATCGTGCGCGGCATCGCCACGCATGACAATGCGCAAATCGTTTTCGTCGACACGCCTGGCATCTTCAAGCCGAAGCGGAGGCTCGACACGGCGATGGTGACGACCGCCTGGGGTGGGGCCAAGGACGCCGATATCGTACTGCTTCTGATCGACGCCGAGCGCGGCATCAGGGGCGACGCCGACGCCATCCTCGAACGGCTGAAGGATGTGCGCCAGCCGATGGTGCTGATCCTCAACAAGGTCGACCGCGTCAAGCACGAAGCGCTGCTGGCTCTGTCGGCGGCAGCGAACGAAAGGGTGCCGTTCAAGCGCACCTTCATGGTGTCGGCGCTGACCGGTTCCGGCTGCAAGGACGTGCTCGATTATCTGGCCGAGTCTCTGCCGGTCGGTCCCTGGTACTATCCGGAAGACCAGATCTCGGACCTGCCGATGCGCCAGCTCGCGGCCGAGATCACGCGCGAGAAGCTTTATCTCAGGCTGCATCAGGAATTGCCCTATTCCTCGCATATCGAGACCGAGAAATGGGAAGAGAAGCCGGACGGCTCGGTGCGCATCGACCAGACCATCTATGTCGAGCGCGACAGCCAGAAGAAGATCGTTCTCGGCCACAAGGGCGAGACCATCCGCGCCATCGGCCAGGCGGCGCGCATGGAGATAGCAGGCATCCTCGAACAGAAGGTGCACCTGTTCCTGTTCGTCAAGGTGCGCGAGAACTGGGGCGACGACCCCGAGCGCTACCGCGAAATGGGGCTCGAGTTTCCGCGCTAGGCTCGATGGTCAGCAAGCCGAACATCGACATAACGCTTGTCAGCCGATTGATCGCCACGCAATTTCCCAAGTGGAAGGATCTTCCGGTCAGGCCGGTTGCATCAGGCGGATGGGACAACAGGACCTTTCATCTGGGCGGCGAGATGACCGTGCGACTGCCAAGCGCCGCGGCCTATTCCCTGCAGGTGGAAAAGGAGCATCGCTGGCTGCCGAGGCTCGCACCTCTGCTGCCGCTGCCGCTGCCGATCCCGGTGCCGCTGGCGATGGGAGTTCCGGCCGAAAGCTATCCCTGGCACTGGTCCGTCTACCGCTGGATCGAAGGCGAGACGGCAGAGCGCGAGCGGATTGCCAGCCTGCCGCAATTTGCGACCGACCTGGCCGCGTTCCTGGTCGCCCTTCAGCGTATCGATGCCACCGGTGGACCCGGCGCCGGGACAGCACAATTTCTTTCGCGGCGGAGCACTCAGCGTCTACGATGGCGAGGCCCGGCAAGCGATTGCCGCCCTCGAAGGCAAGATCGACACGGTCGCAGCCAGTGCGGTGTGGGAGGCAGCACTTGCCGCACAATGGCACGGTGCGCCGGTCTGGTTCCACGGTGACGTCAGTTGGGGAAACCTGTTGGTCAGGCAAGGCCGATTGAGCGCGGTGATCGACTTCGGAACCTCCGGCGTCGGCGATCCCGCCTGCGATCTGGCGATTGCGTGGACGCTGTTTGAAGGCAAAAGCCGGGAGGCGTTTCGTGCCGGCCTTCCGGCCGACGGGGCGATGTGGGCGCGCGGTCGTGGCTGGACGCTTTGGAAGGCGCTGATCACGGTCGCTGGACAGATCGACGCCAACCCTGTTGAGGTTGAGAAAGTCACGTGATCGATGAAGTCCTTGCCGACCGCGCGCGCGAGCGTGAAGCGCCGAACGATAAGCCGCTCTAGCCAACCAAAACCCAGTCCCGTCGCCAAACATCCGCCGTCGCATGGCGCGACCAGGGACATTCCGACCGACGCATGCTTCCCGGGAGTGCCAATCCGCCTGATCGAGGCGGACGACCACGTCGCCCGTGTCGCCAAGGTCGACTGAGAGGCGTCACGGAGGAATCGTTTTTGAACGGTTGGCTGCTGTCACAATCGGGGACGCCACAGCGCTCCAGGGTTTCGATCGTCTTGGAAGAAGCAGACAGGCTTGGAAGCGTCATCCCGCTTTTCGCCTCGGCATCAGAGTGAGATTGGCGAATGGGCGTCACCTGGCGATAGAGGGGTCGGCAAGATTCAGGTCGATGTCGGCGAAAACCAGGTAGATATTCCACATTGTGCGGTATTTTTAGAAATATAAAACGTTGAATTATATTTAGCCGCGAAAGTATCCCGTATATATATTCAATATGTGACGTTGTGCCACTTGTGCCATTCGCCGTCACGCAAAGTGTTATTTGTGCAACACAGCATTAATCTGTTCACGGAATTGGCATTATTTCGGAAATCGTCATTGAAGGCAGATGATCGATGGGTATGTTCGCCGCTGAAAAGGGCGAGCGGTGTGAGCCTTTTTCGTTGTGGGGGTGAGGCGGGAAAACATTGCCGCCAGCCACAAATCCGGAGCCATTTATAACTATGACTGGAGAGGTCAGAAAATGAACATCAAGAGCCTCCTTCTCGGCTCAGCCGCGGCCCTGATCGCGGTCAGCGGCGCGCGCGCCGCCGACGCTGTCGTCGTCGCCGAACCGGAACCGGCCGAATACGTCAAGATTTGCGACGTCTACGGCGCCGGCTACTTCTATATTCCGGGCACCGAGACCTGCCTGCGCATCGGCGGTTATCTCCGCTACGACATGGGCGTCGGCGATTCCGGCTCGCTCGATGGCGCCAACAACGTTGCCGATCACATGGACGGCGATAGGCACGACACCTATTACAAGAACATGCGCTTCACGCTGAGGACTTATACCGGCCAGGAAACCGAACTCGGCACGTTGAAGACCTTTACCGAAACTCGCTTCCAGTTCGGCAACTCCTCCGGCGACTATACAGGCGACGGCACCGGCTGGCAGGCCGGCAACAAGACCACCACCCTCAATTTCGCCTGGATCCAGCTCGGTGGTCTGCGCGTCGGTAAGGATGAAACGGTATACGACCAGTTCATCGGTTATGCCGGCAATGTCATCCAGGACACGCTCATCCCGTATGGTGTCAAGGATACCAATCTCATCAGCTATTACTTCGACGCTGGCAGCGGCTTCACGGGCGTGGTCTCGCTTGAGGAAGGCACCGCCGTCAACACCATCGACAGCTATGTTCCGCATGTCGTCGGCGGCTTGAAGTACAAGGGCGACTGGGGTGCGATCACTGGCGTCGTGGCCTATGACAGCAACTATGAGGAAGTGGCCGGCAAGGTCCGTTTGGACGTCAACGTCAGCAAGGAACTGACGCTGTTCGTCATGGGCGGCTACGGCACCAACGACAACATCAACGACTTCGGCACAGGCCGTACCCAATACAAGCCGTGGGGCGGTAACTGGGCAGTCTGGGGTGGCGGCACCTACAAGTTCAACGAGAAGACCTCGTTCAACGCCCAGATTTCCTATGACGACTGGAAGAACCTCGGCGTCGCTGCCAACGTTGCCTATACCATTGTGCCCGGCTTTACGGTCACGACTGAAGTCGATTACCTCAATGCAGGAAAATTCGACGACTTCGACTTCAACAACTGGACCAAGGCCGACAAGAAGAGCAGCGTCGGCGGCATCGTCCGCTTCCAGCGCAATTTCTAGCAGATCGACTGACCTCACCAGCCCGCCCGCAGCACATCGCTGCGGGCGGTTTTTTATGCATTGGTGTGAGAGTTACCCAGGAGCCAAGCCCATACCTTGATTTCGCCACCCGATCGGTGAAAAGCTCCTGAAATGGAATGGCGCGACGAGGGAATCATTCTCGGCACCCGCAAGCATGGCGAAACCAGCGCCATTCTCGAGGTGCTGACGCGAGCGCATGGCCGTCATCTCGGCCTTGTTCGCGGCGGCCGTTCGCGCAAACAGCAGCCCGTCCTCCAGCCCGGCAATCGCGTCGACCTGTTGTGGCGTGCGCGCCTTGATGAACATCTCGGCACGTTCCAGGCCGAAGCGATCGAGATGAATGCTGCCCGGTTGATGGACAGCGCCGTCGCCGTCTACGGTTTGCAGACCATGGCCGCGCATCTGCGCCTGCTGCCCGAGCGCGACGCGCATGAAGGTCTCTACGAAACGCTTGCCGTAATGATCGTCCATCTCGACGATGCCGACGTTGCCGGCGAACTGGTGGCGCGTTTCGAGCTTCTGGTGCTGGACGAACTCGGCTTCGGCCTCGATCTCAGCCAATGCGCCGCCACCGGCACGCGACAGGACCTGGCCTATGTTTCGCCGAAGTCGGGACGCGCGGTATCGCGCGAAGCCGGTTTGCCATGGCGCGACAGGATGCTGGCTCTGCCGGCCTTCCTGCAGCGCGGCTCCGGCCTGCGCGCGGATGCGGCTGATGTCGACGACGCCTTCCGGCTCACCGGCTTCTTCTTCAACCGCCACGTCTATGAGCCGCGCGGCATCGAGCCGCCGGACGCTCGTACCGGCTTCCTCGCCGCCTTGCGCAAACATCACGCACGCGGCAAGGCCATAGCTGGCGAGGACGCAGCCAGAGAAATCCTCACATGAGCGAAGTCGAACTTTATCCTGGCCGGGTCTCACCGCTCGGCCTCGGCACCATTCCGCACGCCGACATCCTGAAATACACCGGTTTGGAATTGCTGCAGCGCATCGTCGACGGCAAGTATCCGGCGCCGCCGATTTCCTTCCAGCTGAATTTCACTCTCACCGAAGTCTCGGAAGGGCGCGCTGTCTTTCGTGGCATGCCGAGCGAGCGCCATCTCAACCCGCTGGGCAGCGTGCATGGCGGCTGGGCGGCAACGCTGCTCGATTCGGCACTGGCCTGTGCCGTGCAGACGCTGCTCGAAAAGGGCGAGGCCTATACGACGGCGGAGTTCAAGGTGAATTTGACGCGTCCCATCACGCCGAAGACCGGCGAGGTGGTCTGCGAGGGCAGGGTTGTTCACAAGGGCCGCACGTTGGCGGTGTCGGAAGCGACGCTGAAGGATGCCGGCGGCAAGCTGCTGGCTTTCGGCACCGAAACATGCTCGATCTTTCCGGCCGCCAATCTGGCGGCGCGCTGAGTTTTCTGGCCGCTTGGCCGCCGCATTTGAATGTCAGTACGACGAATGTCAGTGAAAACTGGCCTGGTTTGGGGGAACCGCCATGTTTGAAAGCCTGATCGGCCTTGTCGCCATCATCGCCTTGTTCGTCATCATTTCGCGTCAGCAGAGCCGCATCGGCCTTGTCGAGCGTGAGCTTGGCGCGCTGCGCAGCCTTGTGCTCTCGGGAGCCGTGCCGCCGGCGGCCAAGCCGTCCGAACAGGCGGTGGCCGACAACGCACCCGCCGATGTGATTCCAGCCGTTGCGGCAGCGGCCGACATTCCCTCTCCAGCGACAAGCGAGCCGGTCGCCGCACCGGCGCCAGCCATGGAAACGGAAGACTCGACCGGCGAGATCGTGTCCGGGCCGTGGACCGCTCCAGAACCGGCGCCGAAGGCGGTGGAACCCGCGGAGCTTCCCGGAGCGACGAAAGCCGCCCGCCAATCCGATGTCGAAACCGCGCTCGGCACCCGCTGGGCGGTCTGGGTCGGCGGCATCGCCCTGGCGCTGGGCGGCCTGTTCCTGATCCGCTACACCATCGAAGCCGGCATTTTCGGCCCCGGCGTGCGGCTGGCCATGGCCGGCGTGCTCGGCCTTGTGCTGGTCGCCGGCGGCGAGTTCATCCGCCGCACCGGCTTCAAGATGCCCGTACAAGGCGCCGCGGGCGCCTATATTCCGGCGATCCTGACAGCGGCCGGTGCCTTCATCCTGTTCGGCACCGTCTATGCCGCGCATGGCATCTACGGCTTCATCGGCCCGGCACTCGCCTTCACGCTGCTCGGCGTCATCGGCGTGGCGACGATCGCGGCAGCCCTTGTCCATGGCCAGGCGCTGGCCGGCATCGGCCTTGTCGGTGCCATGGTGACGCCGGTGCTCGTCGCCTCGCAGGCACCCAATCCCTGGGCGCTGTTCGGTTATCTTGCGATCGTGCTCGCAGCGACCGGCGTCATCGCCCGCATGCGCGACTGGAAATTACTGATGGCGGCCGCCTTTTTCGGCACCGGTGCCTGGACCATCCTCTATATGACCGATGCGCCGGGGGCGAACCTCTCTGCGATCCTGCTCATCGACGCCGTCACGCTGGCCGTGCTCGCCCTTGTCTGGCTCGCTCGCCGTGGCGACGAAACCACGCAAGACAGGGCTTTCGACTGGCCGTCCATCGTGCCTGGCCTGTTCGTCGCATTCTCGGCACTGGGCCTGTCGGTAGACCCGGCCTTTGCTGCCGCCGGCTATGCCTTGCCGGGCGCGGTGGTGATCGCCGCGATGGTGGCGGTCACGCTTTATCGTCCGCTGGCGCTGCCGCTCCTCTATGCCGCGGGACTGGTCACGGTGCTGATCTATCTCGGCATTATCCCGCCAACCTCGATCGCTTCCGATTTTTCGGGCGGCGCCCTGGGCGTCGACGGACTGCCGGTGGCCACGTCCAACGCGCTGACCTTGCGCATCGGCATCGCACTCGGCCTGGTCTTCATCGGCGCCGGCTTCTGGGCCGCGCGCCGGTTCGCCGCTGGGACACAGATACGTGCGGCCTCATGGGCGGCGTGGGGCGTCATCGTCCCGCTGGTCGTCCTGCTGGCGCTCTGGTTCACTTTCGGCAATCTCGACCGTGACCCTGTCTACGCCGCCGCAGCGGCACTGTTGGTCGTCATTTTCGCCGCCGGCGGCGAGTGGATCGCGCGGGCCGAGGAGCCGCCGCTCAAGGGCGGTGTCGCGGTCTCGTTTGCCCTGGGCGGCGCGGCCATCGCCGGGCTGCTGCTGATGCATATGGCTTTCGATTCCGGCTGGACCACCATCCTGCTCGGTGCGGCCGCCATCGTGCCGGCGCTGGCCACGCGCTGGCGCGTCTATCCGGTGCTCGGCTGGATTTCGGTCGGCGCGGTGATCGCGGTGCTTGGCCGTGTCGCCTTCGACCCGACCATTGTCGGCGCCGGGTTCCTGTCGACGACGCCGGTGTTCAACTGGCTGTTGCCCGGCTACGGCGTGCCGGCGCTGGCCTTCGGCTTTGCCGCCTGGCAGCTTGCGCGCACAACGAATGGCCGGCCGCGCCTTGCCATGGAGGCGGCAGCGGCACTGTTTGCGCTGCTCACGCTCGCCATACTGGTGCGCCACGCCATGCACGGTGGCGTCATCGACACGGGTGCCATGACGCTCGCCGAACAGTCGATGTACACCCTGATCGCCATCGGTGCCGGCGCAATCCTGGTCGCTATCGACATGCGCTCGCCAAGCTCGGTGCTGCGCTATGGTTCGATGGCCGTCGGCGTAATCTCCGTCGGCTTCATCGTCATCCGGCACTTCGTGGTGCTGAACCCGCTTTTCACAGACGAATCGACCGGCCGTATCCCGGTGTTCAACCTGTTGTTCCTCGCCTATCTCCTGCCGGCGGTCGCCGCCGGGGGACTGGCGCTCTACGCCAGGGACAAGCGGCCAAAATGGTATGCGCAGATGCTGGCCGTGGTGGCTGCCGCGCTTGCCTTCGCCTATGCCACGCTGTCGGTGAGGCGCCTGTTCAAGGGCGAATTCATCGGCCTGTGGAGCGGCCTCGGCCAGTTGGAAACCTACACCTATTCGGCGCTCTGGCTGGTTATCGGCGTGGCGCTGCTCACCGCCGGCGTCTGGCTTAAATCGCAGGTGCTGCGCATTGCCTCCGCCGCGCTGATCGCGATCGCCGTGCTGAAGGTCTTCATATTCGACATGTCGGAGTTGGAAGGCGTACTCCGGGCGCTATCCTTCATCGGCCTCGGCGCGGTTCTGATCGGTATCGGCCTGTTCTATCAGCGGCTTTTGACACGGGCGGCGAAGGAAAACGGATAAAGGCAAGCAAGAACAATAAGATTTCACCCCGACCGGGAATAAATCGGCCAATGGGCTCGTTATCTCATTGCTTGGGTGACCGGAGCGGCGGACCGCTTCGCGCTGGCCGCTTGCGCCGCGCCCGGAAGGCGCATTCAATCCAGATCAAC
>NZ_RZQP01000079.1:0-25042 GCF_003998165.1 Mesorhizobium sp. M7A.F.Ca.US.007.01.2.1
GCCAGGAAGAGATCGAGGTCATCAGCCATCAGGAAGGTGGCGAACTCTCTTCCGGCGCCGAACAACTGAGTACCCGCGATTTCAAGCGCGACGACGACAACCTTGCCGCTTTCCGCCGCAGGCTCGCTTCAGCCTTGCCCGCCCGCCGCTCGTTCCGCACCGTGCGCACGCATTCGCGCGGCAAGCTCGATCTGCGCCGGTCGCTGCGGGAAATCGTCAGCGCCGATGGCGACGTGCCCTCGCCGCTGCTGCGCCGCCGCCAGACCGTGCCGCGCAAGCTGCTGCTGCTGATCGACGTTTCCGGCTCGATGAAGCTGCACACCGCAGACTATCTCAAGCTGGCGCATGCCGCCGTGCAAGGTGCCGACCGCGCCGAAATCTTCACCTTCGGCACGCGGCTGACCCGCATCACCACGGCATTGCGCATCCGCGACCGCGACCAGGCATTGGCCCGCGCCGCTGCCCAGGTCGACGATTGGGACGGCGGCACCCGGATGGGGCCGACGCTGCTCGCCTTCCTCTCGGTGCCGCGCTTTTCAGCCTTTGCACGCGGTGCCGCTATCGTCATCCTGTCCGACGCGCTGGAACGCGGCGATCATGCCGAGTTGGAGACAGCCATGCGGCGGCTGAGCGCCCGCGCCTTCCGGCTGTCGCTGGCCACACCTTTGGCCGGCGACCCGCGCTTCCGGCCGGCAACGGCGGCACTTCGCGCCATCCTGCCCGACCTCGACGATCTCGTCGACGGCTCGTCGCTTGCCGGTCTCACCGATTTCATCCTGTCGCTCGCCCGCCCTGCTCCGGCGGCGGCGACAATCTGGAAGAGGGTTTCATGATGCAGAAAACCATCGACGCACATTTTCACATCTGGCGCCAACAGGACCAGCCATGGCTGGTCGGACCGATGGTGCCGCGCATCTTCGGCCCCTACGAACCGATCCGGCGCGACTATCCGATCGAGGAATTTCTCGAAGACCAGAGGGATTCAGGCGTCGAGAAGGCCGTCTACGTCCAGACCAACTGGGCCAAGGAGGATTTCGAGAAGGAAGTCGCTTTCCTGCAGAAGACGTCCGACGAAACCGGCTGGCCGCATGCCATCGTCGGCTACACCGACATGACCGTCGACGATATCAGGCCTCAGATCGATCGCTTGATGAAATACAAGCTGCTGCGCGGCGTGCGCATGCAGTTGCACTGGCACGAGACCCCGGCCTTCCGCTTCGCCGCCTCCGCCGATCAGGTGATCGACCCGAAAGTGCGCGCCAATGTGGCGCGGCTCAAGGATTATGGCCTGTCCTTCGACCTGCAGCTCTTCCCCGCCCAGATGAAGGACGGCCTGACGCTGGTCGGCGAGAACCCCGAAACGAATTTCATCCTCACCCATGCAGGCATGCTGACCGGCATGGAACCGGAAACCACCGAGGCCTGGAAGGCAGGCCTGCAAACGCTGTCGGCGGCGCCCAATCTTTACGCCAAGCTGTCGGGCCTCGGCACCTTCGTCCACCGCAACGATCCCCTGCTGATCGCCTATGTCGTAGACAACGCGATCGATATCCTGGGCGCCGACCATCTGATGTTCGGCTCGAACTTCCCGATCGAGAAGCTGTGGACCAGCCACGCTGAGCTGATCAAGGCGCACCGCGACGCGGTGGCCAAGCATGGTGCGGTGGCCGAGGCGGATATCTTCTGGAACACGGCGGAGAAGGTTTACCGGCCGGTGTGACGCCTCACTTCACCGCGAACTGCGGATCGACTGGAATCTGCATCGCCGTCACCAGATGGTTGGTCTGGCCGGCGAGCCCGATGATCGACACCAGTTCGCCATGCTGCGCATCGGTCATGCCCTTGGCGCGGGCTGCCGCCGTGTGCGAGTGGACGCAGTAGGAGCAGCCATTGGCGGTCGACACCGCGATGTAGATCATCTCCTTGGTCAGCGGATCGATGGCGCTGTCGGCGACCATCACCACCTTCAACTGTTCCCAGATCCGCTTCAGCGCCGGAGGATCATTGGCCAGCCCGCGCCAGAAATTGTTGACGAAATCAGATTTGCGCGTCGCGCGGATGTCTTCGAACACGGCTTTCACGGCGGGAATCTTTTCGACCTCGGCATCGCTGAGGAGTTTTGTGGTGGCCATGGGGTTTTTCCTTCGTTGGATCGTTACGTGAATTGAATCAGGTCTTGAGCAATCGCGGCCAATCCACTCGTCCGATTCACTTTTCCAGCGCCGGCGTCTAGATTCAGGTCAGGCCGAGTCGAAAATGGTGGGTTCCGAGAACCGGAGCGGAGCGTACTTTTCGTACGTGAGCACCGGAAGCGCAGGAAACCGCCATTTGCAGGCCGGCCTCACCTGAATCTAATGCACGGCCGCGTACATGATCTTCTCCTCCGTGGCCTCCGCCGGCGAAAACTCCTCGACGATGCGGCCCTGGCGGCAGACCAGGATGCGGTCGGACAGGTTCATGATCTCCGGCAGGTAGGACGAGATGACGACGACGGCCAGCCCCTCATCGGCCAGCCGGTTGATGATCTGGTGGATCTCGGCGATCGCGCCGACATCGACGCCACGTGTCGGCTCGTCGAAGATGACGATGCGCGGCTTCTGCACCAGCCCCTTGCCGATCACCACCTTCTGCTGGTTGCCGCCTGACAGCTCGACGACGCGCGCATTGTCGTTGATTGCCTTGATGTTCAGCGCCTTCGTCCATTCGGCCGAGAGCGCGCGCATCTCCTGCGTGTTGATCACCCAGGCCTTTTCGCGGCCCGCCGCCAGCAGTCCGCCGAACAGGTTTTCGGCAATGCCCATCGTCTCGAAGATGCCTTCGCTCTTGCGGTCCTCGGTGACATAGACGATGCCGTCGGCCACCGCTTCGCTCGGCACGAGATAGCGCACCGGTCTGTCATCGAGTTCAATCGCGCCGCCGCGCAGGAAATCCCGCTTGTAGATGCCTGAGACGATCTTGAATGTCTCGGTGCGGCCGGAGCCGATCAGCCCAAACACGCCGGTGATCTGGCCCTCGAAGATCGAAAAAGAGGTGTTGCGCACGACATTGCTCATCGAAATGTCCTGCACCGACAGCACTTTCTTGCCCGCCTTGCGCAGCTTCGCTTCGTCGCGCTGGCGGTAGATCTGTCCCGATAGCGTGCGCCCGACCATGGCGGAAACGATCCTGTCGCGGTCGAAGGCGGATGTGTCGTCGGTAATGACCAGCTCGCCGTCGCGCAGGATGGTGATGCGGTCGGCGATATCGAGCGCCTCTTCCAGCGCATGGCTGATGAAGACGATCGAGACGCCGCCCGCCTTCAGCCGGCGGATCAGCGCGAAGAAGTGCCGCTTCTCCTCCGGCGTCAGCGTCGCCGTCGGCTCGTCGAAGATGATGATCTCGGCATTGTGGTGGACGGCGCGCGCGATCTCGACCATCTGCCGCTTGGCCGCACCCAGCGTTGCCACCATGGCGTTCGGATCGACCGGAAAATTCAGCGACTGCAGGAACTGCTGCGCTGAAATGTAGGTGCCGCGCAGCCGGTTGAGGAACTTTTCGGTGCCGAGATAAAGGTTCTGCGCCACCGTCATCGACGGCACCAGGCTGGTCTCCTGGAACACCATCGCGATGCCGGCTTCAAGCGCTGCGTGCGGCGAGGCGTAGGCGATTTCCTGGCCCTTGTGGAACATCTTGCCTGAAGTGGCGTCGACCACACCGGCGATGATCTTGGTCAGCGTCGATTTTCCCGCGCCGTTCTCGCCGAGCAGCGCATGGATCTCGCCCTTGCGCAGCTCGAAGCTGACGTTCTTCACCGCGGGCACGCCGCGATAATTCTTGGTGACGTTTTCCAGCCGAACGATCGGTTCCATCAGAAACCTCCCGAAGCGAGGTCGATCGCCAGCACGCAGTCACCGCCTCTGGAGGCGACAAACAGCCGGCCGTCCTTTTCCGCAACGCTGCAGATGCCATGACGCGTGCCGTTGGCGCGGCTGTGCAGGCTGAACAGCGGCTGCATCTTCTGGTCGAGCCTGACCACCAGCCCATAGGAGCGGCTCGGCGACCACGGCTTGTGGATGCCCATGGTGCGGATGCCGCCGCATTGCAGCGGCTCGAGGAAGCTGCGGCTGGACGCCAGTGCCGGCGCGATCCAGTAGGCCGGCGGCACTTGGCTCAGCATGTCCTGCCGGTAATGCGTTTCCTGCAGCACGAATTCGATCAGCCGGTTGCGCGGCGCAAACAAGGTCAGCCAGGCCCCACCATCGGCGGACGGCGACAGCCTCGCGGGATAGCCTGGCAGATGCGTCAGAACCGTCGAACGGCTGCCCGTCGCGCCGCCGAAACGCACCAACTGATGGCGCCAGCTTTCACTGACAAGCACATCCTTGCCGACAGGATGCAGCCCGTAGGGAAAGGCAATGTCGCCGGCGAGCTTGCGAAAATCACCGCCTGCCGCGTCTCGCTTCCAGAGCGAACCGGACGCGCCCTTCTTCATCAGATCGGCGGCCCATTGCGATGGCACATGCTCGGCCGAGCCGTTGGCCAGCCACAGCGTGCCGTCATCCGCATAGGCTAGTGCGGTGATGCAGCTGATCCCGGCCGGCAGCGAAACCTCCACGCCTGACATCAGCAACTTGCCGCTTTCCAGCCCGACCGTCAGTTCGCCCAATGGCGACAGCGCCAGCGCGGTGACGGCAGACGGAAAGGTCTCGACCACGACAGGTTGCGCTCCAGCAGCAATCGAATGGATGGCGTTGCCGCTGGAGACCACCAGCCTGTCACCGGTAACCAGCAGATTATCCGGTTCCGTCAGCTCGGCAAAAGCCGGCGCATCATCCAGCCGCGTATTGGGGCGAAAAGCGCCGTCGAGCGGCGGGATGGTCACCGCCTTGCCGCGGAACAGGTCGAGCACCGGGTCGAGGATCATGGCTTTGCTCCCCAATAGGAAGCGGGGCTGGTCCAGTTCGGGTCGGCGCCTGAAATCTTGTAGCGGCCGATGCGGTTGTTGAGGATGCCGCCTACGAACAGATACCCCTTGTGCTCGCGCATCGAGGTGACCATCGGGTGCGCGCCGCCGGTGAGATCGCCCATCGCCTCGACGATGCCGCCCCTGTCATTGAATTTCACCACACCGCCGGTGTTGATGTTGGGGAACAGCCATTCGTCCTGCGGCAGCCGGCGCGTCATGCGCTTGCGCATGTCGGGATGGCGCAGCGACAGGTCGAAGCTCGGCGTGCGCATGCCGAGCCACGCCATCCAGTAATTGCCGTCGGAGGCGCGGTTGATGTTGTCGGGATAGCCCGGCATGTCGCGGATGACGCATTCGGCGGTGCCGGCCTTCGGCCCCTCCAGCCAGTAGCGGTGCACGCGGCAGGCCCAGCTTTCGGCGAAGAACAGCGACTTGCCGTCATGCGCCATGCACACACCGTTGGTGTAGCGGTAACCGTCGAGCAGCGTCTTCGTCGAACCGTCCTTCGGGTCGTAGACCAGCAGCCGGCCGGTGGCGCGGTTCTCGATCGAGTCCAGCGCCCAGTCATGCGCATCGTAGCGCTTGGTCGAGTCGGTGAAATAGATGCGCCCATCGGGTGCGATGTCACAGTCATTGGGGTCACGCAGCCGTGCATCGTCGACGATCGAGGTCCACGAGCGCGACGTTTCGGCCGACAGTCTTTTGACCTCACGATCCGGCGAGACGGAGTAGAGCCCCATCGCGCCGACGCAGCTGATCAGATTGCCTGATTTGTCGAAGGCCAGCCCCAGCGGGAAACCGCCGATGTGGGCAAACACCTCCGACCTGACATAGTCCGGCGCGAAGAAGCGGACGATCTCGCCATGACGCGTGCCGCAATAGAGATTGTCGTCGCGGTCGAGGATGACGTCTTCCGGCCCCTCCAGCTCGCCAAGCCCGATATGCTCTGCGGCCGACAGCCTGTTGTCGAGTTCGTATGGCGTGCCCGAGCCGGGTGCGGCCGACTGTGTCTCGCCCATCTTGAGATAGACCGGCGCGACATAGACCTCATTCAGCACCTTGTGCCGGTTCTTCAGCCAGCGGATGTCGATGGTCACCGCCACCGCCAACATGATGCCGAGCACCATCTGGTTGGTGCCGGTGCCGTAGCCCAGCCGGATCAGCCCATTGGTCATGGTCAAGACGATGATGGCGCCCATCAGCCCCTTGATCACCGAGCCTCGGCCACCGCCGAGGCTGACGCCGCCGACCACCGCCGCCGTCAGCGCCATGATCTCGAGGTTGAGGCCGGTTCCCGGCCCTGCCCCGCTCAGCCGGCAAGCAATGAGGAAGCCGCCGATCGAGGCGCAGAAGCCGGAAAAGACATAAGTCATGAACACGGTGCGACGCACGCGGATGCCGGCATTATGCGCCGAGCGCCTCGAGCCGCCGACCGCCAGCACGTGCCAGCCGGGCCGCGAACGCGTCAGCGCGATATGGGTGACGATGGCCAGGATGATCGCCAGCCACACCGAGACGGACAGCCCCCAGAAGGTGCTGTCGCCGATGAAGTCGAGCACATCCGATGTCGCGGTCGAGAGCTGCACATCTGCGGCATAGGTGGTGACCAGGATGTCGAACAGCGCCCGGCCGAAGATGAAGGTCACCAGCGTGGTGAGGAAGGCGCGCAAGCGGAGATAACCGACGAGGTAGCCGTTGATGGCGCCGAAGATGAGGCCGGTGGCGAGCGATGCGGCCAGCGCCAGCCAGATCGACTGTTCGAGGATGAAGAAGACATAGACGGCGGAAAAGCACGACAGCGCGAAGATCGAGCCGACCGACAGATCGATGCCGCCACCCAGCATCACCACCGTCATGCCGGTGACGACCATCGAGAACTCTCCGAGCTGGCGGGTCGATTCCTGCAAAGCGGTCAGCTTGAAGAAGCCGGGAATGACCGAGCCGAAGGTCGCCAATGTCGCCACCAGCGCCAGGAACGGAATGGCGTTGTCGGTCCAGCGTTTGGTCAGTATCTCGCCGACGACATGGTCGGGCACGAGATTGTAGCGCCAGGACTGGAGGCGTTCGCGAAAGGACATCGGCTGCTGCTATTCCATGAGGGGACGAGGTGACCGGATCCTTCCGGTCACCTCGCTTGTACTTCAGTCGAAAAGGTGCGGCTTACTTTGCCGCCGCCGCTTGTGCCTGCAGCGCCTTCAGGTCCCAGCAGCTGTCGGGCTTGAGGTCGGCCTTGGTCGTCGCCTTCTCCAGCGTGTAGATGTAGGTGTGTGAGGTGCCGGCCGGCTGGCCGCTCTGCAGCAGGAACTTGATGATGGCGTTCATGTCGCCCGACTGGCGGGCAAGATCGGTCATCACCACAGCGCCATAGGTGCCGTCGACCAGCTTGTCGCAATCGGCCGCCTTTTCGCCGCCGCCGGTGGTGACCAGGAACACCTTGCCGTCGAGTTTGGCATCGCGGATCGCGGCGGACGCGCCGGTGGCGTCGCCATCCCAGAAATCGATGATCGAGCAGATATCCGGGTTCTGCTGCAGCATCGTCGTCGTCACGTTGCGCGAGGTCGTCGCATCCCAGTTGGAATCGGGCTTGGCCACCACCTTGAAGTCGGGATTCTTGTCCAGCACCTTCATGATGCCGGCATACTGATAGAGGCTGGAGGAATTCGCCTGGTCACCCTGCACCAGGCCGATCTTCTTCGACGAGTTCGGGCCGCAGCCCTTGATCGCCGCTTCGGCCTCGAGCTGGCCAAGCCGGTCCCAGTCACTGCCGATAAAGGCGTCGGCCGGGAAGTTGGCGGGATTGTCGACCAGGATGACATAGGTGCCGGCGGCCTGCGCCTTCTTCATCAGCTTGGAATAGGAGTTGAGGTCCGGCGCGTGGATGATCAGCACATCCGGCCTGGTGTCCGAGGAGATGGCGTCCGTGATCGCCTGCGCGCCGGCATCGACGACCCAGTTCGGGTCGCGCGTCTCGAACACGCCGCCCCAGGCCTCGACTTCGGTCTTCAGATAGTGCGCCCAGCCCTGCGCCAGGTCGAAGCCCATTGCCAGAGGCACCAGCATGACGCGCTTGCCCTTGAGCGCCTGCGCGTACGCAGCCGGGCCCGGATCGTCGGCGGCGAAGGTTGGCGCCACGAAGGCGGTGACAGCGAGCGCCGTGGCGGCGGCCATGAGTGTCATGATCAGTTTCATGTCGGATCCTTTTGCTTTGGTCGTTGTTATCAGCGGCCGGCCCCAACCGTCCGCCGCAGTTCAGGTCTAAATGTCGCCCTGCTGGGCGGTCTGCTCGTCACGTGGATTGATGATGCCGTCGACGATGATGGCGCCGAGCAGGATCGCTGCCTTGATCAGGTTCTGGTAGAGCAGCGGAATGTCGATGATGGTCATGGCGTTGAGCAGGATGCCGATCAGTGCCGCACCGACCAGCACGTTGCGCACCCCGCCGCGCCCGCCGGACAGGCCGATGCCGCCGATAACCGCCACCAGCACGATATCGTAGAGCAGCGTCGAATTGACGACGCGGGTATTGATCGAATGCAGGCTGGCCGCCGTCAGCAGGCCGGCGACCAGTGCGACGAAGGCGGAAAGCACATAGCGCAGCACCAGCATCGGCCGCACCGGCATGCCGATGTTGCGGGCGGCCACCGGATTATCGCCGGCGAAATAGATATAGCGGCCCCATTTGGTGTAGCGAAGGAACAGGAAGAACAGGAAGGCCAGCCCTGCGAAGACGAAAACCTCGATGGGAATGTCGAGGAAGCGCAGGCCGCCGAGCAACTCGACCCAATGGCCCTGCGGCACCGGCACGGCATCCTGCGTGATCAGTTGCGAGCGTACATAGCCGAAGACGAAGGAGCCTGTCGCCAGCGTCACGAAGATCGCCGGCACGTCGGCATAGGCGACGAGAAAACCATTGAGCAGGCCGATGGCCAGCACACCGGCCAGCACATAGGCGAAGGCAAGCCCGTCCGGCGTCCCCGAATTCAGCAGTTGCAGGTACCAGGCGACCGACATCGCCATGATCGCGACGGCAGAGAGGTCGATGCCGCGGCCGATGATGACCACGGCCATGCCGAGCGCAAGGATGCCCAGCACCGACACGGAGCGGACGATGGCGACGAGATTGTTGGGGTCGATGAAGCCTGGCAGGCCTATAGCCGCTGCAACGAACAGCACCACGGCGATGGCAAAGACAATGCCTTCCTGGTTCAGGCTCCTGAAATTTGGCCAGCCGATGGTGTTCATGTCTGCGTTTGCCCCGATGGCAGCGCTGCCATCCCTGGGAAAGAACGCTAATCGGCCCAACGCCGGTTCGTCAAATGAATCCGCGCCCGGAACCCAGGCCGGCTGCGATATTTATCGAGTGGACGCATCGATTGCCGAAGCTGGCGCAATGCGCGGAAAACTCTGCGCTTTTGGCAATTGGTTGCGCCATTGCGGCCGCACGCGAAAGCGCTGCACCAAGGCAAAGGGACAGGACGGAATTTATCTCCGCATCAGGCGGAAAAATCGATCTGAATTTCCCGGCGAGTGCCCGGAAACCTCAGCGCCCGCACCTGGCGGGAGCACGAGAAAACGCAACGCCGCCACCAGCCCGATGGCGCCGATCACCAGAAAGGCTACTCGAAAATCCACAAGATCGAGAGCGGGGCGATCCCTGACGATCTGCGACAGATTAAGGATCGCCGCCGCCACCGCGACGCCAAACAGCATCGCCACCTGCTGCAGCATCGAGGACAGCGTCGCCGCGGAGCTTCGTTGCGACGCATCGATGTCGGCGAAGGCCAGCGTGTTAAGGGCGGTGAACTGCATCGAGCGCGACAGGCCGGCAATCAGCATCAGCGCCACCACCAGCGCTTGCGGCGTCTGCGGCGAGATCGCTCCGCAAGCCATGATCGAGGCCGAGGCGATGATGCCGTTGACGACCATCACCGAGCGGAAACCGAAACGGCGCAGCGTCGGCGTGGTCACCGTCTTCATGCCGAGATTGCCAAGGAAATAGGCCAGGATCATCAAGCCGGCATCGACAGGCGAAAGGCCGAAGCCAACCTGGAACAGCAGCGGCAGCAGGAACGGCGTGGCGTTGATCGCCACCCGGAAAATGGTGCCGGCGGCAAGCGTCGAGATGGCGAAGGTCAGCACCTTGAACGAGGAGAGATCGAGCAGCGGATGCGGCGCGCGCCTGAGATGGCGCACCGCCAGCCAGCCGAGGACGATGCCGGCTACGATCAGCAGCGCTGTCGGCAGCACGCCGTCCTCGGGATGCGCGATACGCTCGAGACCGTAGAGCAGCAAGGCAAGTCCCGCCGATGTCAGGAAAAAACCGGGCCAGTCGAGCGGCTTGGGGTCGGCCTCGCGGTCGCCTGGGATGAAACGGGCGACCAGCGCCAGCCCGATCACGCCGAGCGGGATGTTGATGAAGAAATTCCAGTGCCAGGACAGATAGGTGGTGATGAAGCCGCCGAGCACCGGCCCGACCACCGGCGCAAACAGTGCTGGCCAGGTGATCAGCGCCGTGGCGTTGAGCAGTTCGGATTTCGACGCATTGCGCAGGACGAGAATGCGCCCAACCGGCGTCATCAGCGCGCTGCCGAGCCCTTGCACGACACGTGCGGCGACGAACTGGGTCAGGGTTTGCGAGAGGCCGCAGGCGAGCGAAGCCAGGGTGAACAGGACGATCGCCAGCAGGAAGATGTTGCGCGCCCCGAACCGGTCGGCGAGCCAGCCCGACAGCGGCACGAACACCGCCATGGTCAGCATGTAAACGGTGATGCCGATGCTCATCGCCACCGGCGACACGCCGAAGGAGGCGCCCATCTGCGGCAGCGATGTCGAGATGATCGTCGAATCCAGCAACTGCATGAAAAAGGCGATGGCGACGATCAACGCCACGCGCCGCGCATGGGTGGCCGTTTCGGACAAGGTTGCGATCTCGGGAATGGCAGTCATGACGGAACCGGTTTGAACAGCATCTCCCCGGCGACGTCCAGAGACGTCGCAACAAACTTTCGTGTGCCGCCATGGCCTGCTATGGAATGGATGGGGCCGTCGAGGAGAGTATACGCGTAACATGAAGCCCATCTACATCGACTACCTCAATGCCCTCGACATCGATGCCCTTGCCATGACCGATGGCGAAATCATCGCCGCCGTCGAGGCTGGCCTGGTGGCGCAAGGCAAGGGCCAGACGGTGATCGAACCGCGCGTCCATCTCGAGCCGGACCCGTCCTTCCACGGCCATTTCAACGTGTTGCGCGGCTACGTCGCGCCGCTCGACACGGCCGGCGTCAAGATCGTCGGCGACTATGTCGACAATTACCTGCATGGCCTGCCTTCCGAATTCGGCATCCTCAACCTGTTCGACCCGCGCACCGGCGCGCCGCGCGCCATCCTCGACGCCACCGTCATCACCGACATGCGAACCGGCGCCGTCACCGCCATCGGCGCCAGGCATCTGGCGCGCAGGAATTCCAAGGTGCTGGCCCATATCGGCGCGCGCGGCACCGCCTACTGGAATGTGCGCCTGCTCGACCATCTCTTCGACTTCGACGAGATTCGCGTCCATTCGCGCCGCCCGGAAAGCCGCGACGGTTTTGCCGCCGAACTCTCCGCCGATCTCGGCAAGACGGTGACGGCGGTGGCCGACTGGAAAAGCTGCATCGAGGGCGCCGACATCGTCGTCGAGGCCTCGCGGCTGCCGGAGCCGCAGCCGTTGCTGAAGACCGAATGGATCAAGCCCGGCGCGCTGGTCGTGCCCTATGGCACGATGAGCGCGGTGGAACTGTCGTTGACCGACATAATGCAGAAAATGGTCGTCGACGATTGGGGCCAGTGCAAGGGCGGCAAGTTCGGCTCGCTACGCGCCCATGTCGAGACCGGGCGGCTGAGCGAGAAGACGCTGCATGCCGAGCTCGGCCAGATCGCCGCCGGCCTGAAAGTCGGGCGCGAAAGCGACGACGAAACGATCCTGTTCTGGCATCGTGGCCTGTCGCTGTCTGATATCGCGTTGGGCAAGGCGATGCTGGCCAAGGCGCAGGCGCAAGGCATCGGCCAGAGACTGCGCTTCGCATGAGCGCGCTCGTCCTCACCGGAACCGGCGTCGGCGTCGGCGATGTCGCTGCGGTCGCCCGCGATGGGCGCAAGGTGGAGATCGGACCCGATGTCATCGGCAGGCTTGAGAAGGCACGAAGAGTGCTCGACCAGGCTGCAGCGTCCGGCCAGCAGATCTATGGCTTGAACACCGGGCTCGGCGCCAATCTCGGCACTGCTGTAGAGGGCGATGCCGGAGCCTTCCAGCGCCAGTTGCTGGAGGGACGCAGCGGCGCCGTCGGCGAAGGATTGCCGGTCGATGCCGTGCGGGCAAGCATGGCCGCGCGTGCAGCGATGCTGTCGGTTGGCGGATCCGGCCTTTCGTCTTCCGTCTTCGTTGCTTTGCTCGACGCGCTCAATGCCGGCGTCCATCCCGTCATGCCCTCGCTTGGTTCGATCGGCGCCAGCGACCTGGTGCTGATGACGGCACTCGCCCGCATGCTCACCGGCGAAGGCGAAGCCGACTATCAGGGCCGTCGCATACCGGCGGCCAAGGCGCTGATGATGGCGCGCCTCGCCCCGATCAGCCTGGCGCCCAAGGACGGGCTATCGCTGATCAACGCATCGGCGGTTTCCGCCGGCAGCGGCGCACTTGCAGTGACGGATGCCCTCACTGCCCTGGCCCAGCAACAGCATGCCGGGGCTTTGACCATGGAAGGTTTTGGTGCCAACCGCACCATCCTCGACCCGCGCCTGCATATGGCGCGCCCGGCAGCCGGCCAGCAGGAAGCAGCCAAGGTGCTGCACAATCTGCTCGTCCGAGACGACGCGCCGGCACCGACCACCTTGCAGGACCCGCTGTCGATCCGCTGCATGTCGTCGGTCCATGGCGCACTGATCGAGGCGATCGGCCAGGCGAGACAGGCTGTCGAGATCGAGCTCAACGCCGCCGCCGACAACCCGCTGGTGCTGGGCGATGATGAACTGGTACTGTCGACCGGCAATTTCCACACCGCCGCACTGGCGCTCGCCTTTGAGACGCTCGGCCTGGCGATCGCCCAATGTGCCGCGGCCAGTGCCGCGCGCTTCATCCAGCTCACCGGTTCGGGCCGCAATGGCCTACCGAAATATCTGTCGCCGGTCGGCGGCGCCTCCGCCGGCTTCGTACCGCTACAGAAGACAGTGACCTCGATCCTGGCCGCCATCCGCCATAAGGCCAATCCGGTGATGCTCGACTTTCTGGCCGTGTCGGAGGGCGTCGAGGATCACGCCACGCAGACACCTCTGGCGGTTGCGAAATGCGCAGGGATGATCGCGCTGTGGCGGCGGCTGATCGCCTTCGAATTGATGGCCGCCGCGCAGGCCATCGACCTGCGTGACGGCTTCACACTGGCGCCGCGCACGGCCGCACTTCACGCGGCGATACGCTCGCTCGTCCCCATGCTGAAAGAGGACCGGCCGCTCGGCATCGACGCCGAAGCGCTCTACGCCGCGCTCGCCGGCGCCAGTTGGCCGGCCTGACGCGGCTTCTCAGAAGACGATGGTCTTGTGGCCGTTGAGCATGACGCGGGCTTCGAGATGCAGCTTGACGGCGCGCGCCAGTACCCGGCTTTCGATGTCGCGCCCGACAGCGACGAAATCCTCGGCGCTCATCGCATGGGTGACGCGTTCGGTCTCCTGATCGATGATCGGGCCCTCGTCGAGGTCGGAAGTGACGTAATGCGCCGTCGCACCGATCAGCTTGACGCCGCGGTCGAAAGCCTGGTGGTACGGCTTGGCGCCCTTGAAGCTCGGCAGGAACGAATGGTGGATGTTGATCGCCCGTCCGAACAGCCGGTCCGACAGACCTTTTGAAAAGACCTGCATGTAGCGCGCCAGGATGACCAGTTCGGCCCCTGTCCGCTGCACCAGGTCCAGCAGCTTCTGTTCCTGTTCGGCCTTGTTCTCCTTGGTGGTCGGCCAATGGTGGTAGGGAATGCCCTCCAGCTTGGCGAAGCGGCGGGCATCCTCGTGGTTGGAGACGACAGCTGCAACCTCCGCGTTCAGCCAGCCGACCCTGATCTGGTACAGCAGATGGAGAAGCGCGTGGTCGAACTTGGAGACCATGACGATGATCTTCGGGCGGCGTCCCTGATCGACCAGCGCGGTCTTCATGCCGAAGCGGTCGACGCTCGATTCCAGGGCCCGCGCCAGACTGTCCCCGGTCGAGCCTGGCGGGCTGATGAAGGCGATCCGCATGAAAAAGCGATTGGTCTGCCGGTCCCAGAACTGGCTGCTTTCGGCGATGTTGGCGCCGTTCGCGGCAAGCTCCGCCGTGACGGCGGCGACGATCCCCGGCCGATCCTCGCAGGAAAGCGTGAGAATATGAACCGGCGCGGCCTCGTCCGTCGCATCATTGCCTTGAGATTTCACGCCCCGTCGACCCTCTTCATGAACAGGCTGAGTTCAGCCGGATCCATATGCACCACATGCCTGTCTTCGGGATAGGCGAGACTGTTCACGTCGGCAACATATTCCGAAAACGCGGCGATACGCTCGGCCTGCAAACGATCATATTCGGCGGCGAAATTGCGATACACCTTGGAATGACGGGGCATGTGGCCACGGTTCTGGCCGAGAATGTCGTCGGCGAACAGATATTGCGCATCGCAACCGGTACCCGCTCCCATCGACAGCATGATCAGCGACGTCCGCTCCGAGATGGCCTTGGCCACCTCGACCGGCACCACCTCGATCTCGGCGCCGATTGCGCCTGCAGCCTCCAGCTGCTTCACCGCCGCGAAGATATCCATGGCGGTGTCGGCGGTCTTGCCGACCGCCTTGAAGCCGCCAGTCCAGGTCGCGCGGGAAGGAATGAGGCCAACATGGCCGATCACCGGGATATTGTCATCGGCCATCCGCTTGATCGTGGCGTAGCCGGCGCTGCAATAGACCGCGTCGGCGCCGGCCTTGTAGAGCCGGAAGGCCCAGCGCACGAAATCGTCCGCCGTGCCGATCTCGTAGAAATTGTCGCCCGGCATGGTGAACAGGCTGGGCGCCGCGTCGCGGTACTCAGGGTTGAGCACCAATTCGGGCGGCACCGAGACGATGTCGACCCCTGCGCGCTCCGCGGCCTCGGCCTCGTCCATCGTCAGCACACGCAGCATGGTCAGCTGTCGCTTGCCCTTCATGGCGCGCAAATCCGCCACCGTCGGTCTTTTTCGGCTCATCAAAAGGGTTCCCTCAGTTGCATTCGGCGGCAGGTCAGCCGATCTGGATCATCACTTTGCCAGCCTCGACCTTCACTGGATAGGTGGCGAGATTGACGCATACCGGTGCGCCTCGAGCCACGCCCGTCTTGTAGTTGAAGCGGCCATTGTGCTTGGGGCATTCGATGATGTCGTCCATCACCAGCCCATCGGCCAGATGCGCCTTCTCATGCGTGCAGTACCCGTCGGTTGCGAAGTACTCGTCATCGGGACTGCGATAGATGGCGAAGGTACGGCCGCCATGATCGAAGCGGATGACATCCTCTTCCTCGACATCGTCGACGCCACACGCTTCAACCCAGTCGGCCATCTGCTTCTCCCCTATTCCGCCGCAGCCGGAACGGTCAGTGCATGGAATTCGTCCCGATACGGCCGCGCCGTCGGCGGCAATTCACGTTTGAGGAAATAATCCTCGTACTGAAGCTGCTTCAGCAGCACCGGCCAGACCTCGCGATAGGCATGCCACATCGAAGGGTTCGGCTCGGGCAGATCGTGCTTGATCAATTCGTGCAGCCTCGGCAGCGCGTGATAGGGCACCATCGGGAACATGTGATGTTCGACATGATAGTTCATGTTCCAATAGATGAAGCGGCTGATCGGGTTCATGTAGACGGTGCGCGTATTCAGCCGGTGGTCGGTGACATTGTCGGCCAGGCCGATATGCTGCAGCAGGCCGGTCAGCACCATGTGCCAGCTGCCGTAGAGGCGCGGCAGGCCGATCAGCACCAGCGGCAGGAACGACCACAGATAAAGCGCCAGCCCGATCGCCCCGACATAGATGGCGACATGCCAGCGCGCGGCTGTGACCACCTTGTGAAGCTCCATCTCGGGAATAAAGCTTTTCTCGTCCGGCGAGATGCTGCCGAACGCATTGCGCACCAGCGTCGGCAGCGAATAGCGGAAATCGAGAACACCGGTGAAGGCGAGTGCGGCGCGCAGCAGGTCCGGCGGACGCATCACCGCGATCTCGGCGTCGCGACCGACGATGATCGTGTCGGTGTGGTGGCGGGCATGGCTCCAGCGCCAGGTCACCGGATTGCGCATCAGCATGAAGCTGGCGATCTGGTAGACGGCATCGTTCATCCAGCGTGTGCGGAAGGCGGTGCCGTGGCCGCACTCGTGCCAGCGCGAGTCGCTGGACGAGCCGTAGAGCACGCCATAGACGAGCAGGAACGGCACCACCCACCACGTGCCCCAGAACCAGGCGATCCCGGCGGCGGAACCCAATATGGCAACGATCCAGATGATCGTGTCGCGGATCGCCGGGCCGTCCGAGCGCTGCATCAGCTCTTTCATCGCCTTGCGCGGCACATCGGTGTGATACCACTCGGCCGAGGCCAGCCCGGTCTCGATCGCGATGCGCGTGCTTTCCCCGACCAGGCTGTAGTCGCGCTTTTTCTCCGTCACATCGACCTCCGATTTCCGGCCCGCCAGCCGGAGCGTTCGTTTCGCCTCATGCCCTGTCCGCCAATCCCGGAAAATTTCCCGACGGCGCAGGATAATCCTGTTGCGGCTGCCTTGCGATCGACGCGATCTTCGCTTCGGCCTCGGCGATCGCGCCGGCGCCGTCGAGCACCCGGAACACCGCGTCGTAAGAACGGCTTTCACTATGCTCCAGCCAGATCATCTCGCCCCGCTCGCGCGCCGCGAGATTGCCCAAGACATGGTGTGTCGAGGGCTCTATGCCCAGCGCATACTGCCCCGCCTGAAAATTCTGCCATTGATAGGCGCAAGGCAGCTGGTCCTTGCGCGTCACCACTTCGAAGCCGAGCCCGAGCTGATCGTTGACCACTGCCACCGGCACCTCGCCATTGGCGCCCGCCGCCATCTCGTGCTGCCAGACCTGCTCGCTGAAACCCGATTGCGGCGCCGGCATCGTGCGGTAACCCACCTTCTGCGCCTGGTAGCGCTCGCCGGCATGGCCGGCCCAGACGACGTCGCGGATCGGCGCCAGATAGCGCGAACCCTCGTCGAGCAAGGGATGGCTGACATTGACGTGGTAAAAATACATGTGCGGCGTGCGGTTGAAACCGTGGTTGACGACGCGATCCGACAGCCGGATCTCGTTGCCGCCGACATCGGCCTCGATACGCCGGATCAGATGCAGATCCTCGCCGAACACTGCCGATTGCTGCACGGTGCCTTCGGCCCACAGCACGCAGCGGTCGCCGTCCCAGGTCTCGCCATAACCGGTCAGCCGCGCCGGAATGGTGCCGACGCGGCCATGCAGCGAATGGATCACGGTCTTCCTGCCCGGGTAGTTGTAGCTATCGGCCGGCACTTCTTCCCGGCCCAATATGTGGTCGAGGCCGCAGGTGACAAGCAGCCCTGAAAACGAACGCGCCCAGGCGAGCCCCCCTTCCCCCTCATAATCGTGCAGGCCGGGGTGGCGAAAACCGCTCGGCGAATGCCAGCCGATCGCCTGGCCCTTGAAGTCGCAGTCAGCGATGTCGAGCGCCCGGTCGACCAGTGCCGTGAAGCGCAGCCCCGAGCCGGTGCGGAACTCCAGCATGCGGATGCCGCGTTCCACCCCGTCGCCAAGCGTCATCAGCCGCACGCCGGCAAATTGCGACAGCATGCCCGAACGTTCCGACACCTGCCGGCGCGAAAGCGTCTTGCCGTAAAGTTCTACCATGTGACGGCCAACTTCTTCACTTCGCTCTCGTCTCTTTCAGCAGGGCCGACATGTCGGCGCCGGTGATGATGCTTTCCACGGTCAGGAGATCGGTATCGGCAATCGTCTGCTCGGCGACGATCTCGCCGCGGCGCATTACGATGATGCGGTCGGCGACCTGGAACACGTGATGGATGTTGTGGGTGATCAAGAGCACCGAATGACCGGCGTCACGCACCTCCTTGACGAAGCGCAGCACGCCATGGGTTTCCTCGACACCGAGATTGTTGGTCGGTTCGTCGAGGATGATGACCTTGGCGGCGAACTGCATGGCGCGAGAAATCGCGATCGACTGCCGCTCGCCACCCGATAGCGTCGAGACCAGCGCATCGGCGTCGAGTTTTTTCGAGATGCCGACGCGCTTCAACAGCGCCGACGCCGCGTCTCGCAATTTGGGGAAATCGAGCGGCGCGAACACGCCCAGCCATTTCAGCTTGACCGGCTCGCGCCCAAGGAAAAGATTGCGCGCGATGCTGAGATCCGGCGCAAGAGATGTATCTTGGTGGATGGTCTCGATGCCGAGGTCCATCGCATCGCGTGTCGAACGGATCGAAACCTTTTCACCGCGCACATAGATGTCGCCACGGTCGATCGGAAACACACCGGAAATCGCCTTGATCAGCGTCGATTTGCCGGCGCCGTTGTCGCCGAGCAGGGCCACCACCTCGCCTTCCTTGAGGGCAAAGGACGCATTCTTCAGTGCGCGGACGCTGCCGAAGGATTTTTGCAGATTTTGCAGCCGGAGAACTTCCATCGTCAGCCCCTTGCGGCGTTCTTCTGCAGCAAAGCGTGCAGGATGAGCATGGCGAGGATGATCAGGCCGACGAAGATGTTGTAGGCGAGGCCCGGCACGCCGATCAGCACGATGCCGTTGCGGATCGCGCGCAGCATCAGCGCACCGACGATGGTGCCGAGGATCGTGCCGCGTCCGCCGGTCAGCGCCGTGCCGCCGACCACCACCATGGCGATCACTTCGAGCTCGTAGCCGGTGCCGGCCACCGGTGAGGCGGCCGAAATGCGGAAGGCGCTGATCATGCCGGCCAGCCCCGCCAGAACCGAAGTCAGTATGAACAGCCACACCTTGACGGCGTCCGCCGGCACGCCACGCGCCACCGCCGCGTTGCGGTTCGAGCCGATGGCGCTGATCCAGTTGCCGAGCTTGGCATAGCGCAGCACGTAGATTGCCAGCAGCGAGAGACCGATGAACCACCACAGCGAGGTGTAGAACCGGAACGAGCCGACATTGAAGCTGCCGGCCAGCAGCGTCACGAAAAAACCCGGCTGATCCCAGGATTTCAGCGGAAAGCCCTGTGTGATATAGAGCGCTGCCCCACGCACCACGAGCAGCATCGAAAGCGTGACCAGGAAGGACGAAATGCCGATCTTGGTGACGATCAGCCCGTTGATGGCGCCTATGGCGATGCACAGCAGAAGCCCGGCCAGAAGGGCGACACCTATATCCACGCCGCCGTTCTGCACCAGGAGCATGACGACGACCGGCGCCAGCCCGAACACGGCGCCGACCGACAGGTCGAACTCGCCCGCCGTCAACAGCAGCGTCATGCCGAGCGCGATGATGCCGAGCTCGGGCAGGAACGCCATCATGTTGGAGATGTTGAGCGGCGACAGGAAATTGGCATCGGCAATGGCGAACACCGCGAGCAGGACAATGAGGATGACGAGCGAGGAGAATTGCGGCGAGCGCATAAGGCCCGGTCTGCGTTTCCCGACAGGCATTTCGTCTTCTGCGGCGATCATCATGACTGCTTGAACCATGCTTTGAAGAGACGCCCGCGGCTTGCGCCGCGGGCACCGGTTTTCACTTCGTGTCGTAGAGTTTCAGGATCGGTTCGACGCTCGAGGCGTCGTAGAGGCTGAACGTGTGGATGTCGTAGCCGATCGGCTCACCCGAAGCGGCGAGCCCGAGCAGCGCCACCGGCATGAAGCCCTGCGCAGACGGGAACTGCCAGGCGGCCGCGTTGACGAAACCGGATTTGACGGCTTCCGCGGTTTCCTTGGAATTGCCCCAGCCGACGACCGGGATCTTGCCGGCCGGCACGCCGGCGCCGTCGAACACCCGCTTGACGCTGGCCGCGACGGAATCGCCAAGCGCGATGATCGCCGGCGGATTGTTGGCGACCATATAGTCGGTCATCTTGGCAATGATGCCGGCCGGGTCGGTGCCGCAATCGACCACATCATATTTGATCCCCAACGGATCGAAGACACTGGCGATGCCTTCGGTCTCCAGCTGCTGATAGCTGGCGCCCGGCACTTCCACCGGCAGGAACACCTTGTCGCCTTGCTTCACCATCTTGTGGTCGACAAGATACTTGGCCCAGATGACCCCCGCCTCCTTGAGATCGGCGCCGACATAGGCCTGCCGTCCGGTCGCCGGATCGTCTGTGTTGAAGAACACGATCGGGATGCCGGCTGCCTTGGCCGCCTTCACCTCTTCCGTCCACAAGCCCGGCTGGGCCGAGGTGGTGGCGATGCCGTCGGGCTTGGCCGCAAGCGCGGAATTGAAGGCCTCCTTCTGCGCCGCCATGTCGCCGCCGCTGAATGAGATCTTGCAGGTCACCTTGAGCTGGTCGCAGGCTTTGGTCGCGCCGGCATTCCAGTCCAGCCAGAACGCATCCGACGGACCGCCATGCGACAGCAGGTAGAACGTCTTCTGGCCATCCTGCGCCATTGCCGGCGCGCTCAACGAGACGCCGGCGAGCAGCGTTACGGCAGCCGCCAGTTTCAATGCGAATTTCAACATTTTTTCTCCTCCCTTACTTTGGAACCGAACCGCGCCGCCGCGAACCAGCGGCGCGAGAAGGCCGTCACAGACCGTTGGCGCGGAACTTCCCGTCGAGGAATTTCTTGGCCCTCGGCACGTCGTCTTCCGAGAGATGCTCGATGATCACCGGGATGTTCGGATGCTTTTCCGCCAGCCGCTGGAGATAGAGGTCGTAGTTCAGCGAACCGAGGCCCGGCGCCGGCAACTCGATCTCACCGACGCCACGGAATGTATGGCTCTCCAGCGCGTCCTCGTCGCCGATATCGGCGTGCTTCTCGGACTTGTCGCCGCCCGAACGCTTGACGTCCTTGGCGTGAGCTATTCTGATCTTGTCGGTCAGCGTGTCGAACACCTGGTTCAGGATCTGGTCCATCCTGTCGATGTTATGCGTCTCGAAATAATTGGTCGGGTCCATCAGCAGACCGAGGCCGGGGTGATCGACCTGCGCGAACATCTTGACCGTCTCCTCGACCGAGCCGACGACGTTGTTGACATAGGTTTCGAGCAGGAAGACCGCGCCGTGGTCATAGGCCGTCTGGGCAAGGTCGGCGACCACTTTGCGGCATTCCTCGAACCCTTCCTCGGTCTTGTTCTTGGGGTGATGCACCCAGTCGGATTCGGTGTTGTAGGTGCCGGTTTCCGAGATCACATACGGGCTGCCGAAATGGCGGGCGTTGCGGATGATCTCTTTGAGGTAGCCGACGCGCTTGTCGCGCTCGGCCTTGTCCGGGTGGATGATATTTGTGTAGCCGGAAATGCAGCACACCGGCAGGTGATGATCGCGGAAGACGTCGCGCACCTTCTTGGCCTTATCCTTGGTGATCTGCCCGGCCGACAGGTCGACATCCTTGAAGTGGAGGTCGAGTTGCACCGTGTTGAAATCGAGCCCGCGGATCTTCTTCGCCGTCTCTTCGAGGCCGTACGGGAAATAGCCCGTGAAAATACCTGCCTGCATCATGGTATGAATTCCTCCCTGTAAGCGATTCAGTTGTCTGGTGTTTCAGCTGCGGTGATCAGGTAGCGATTTCGGAAAGCTTGACCGTGCGGCCCTCGTCGATCGAGCGATAACCCGCCTCGGCCAGCGCCATGGTCTTGACGTTGTCGGCGACCGACAGCGCCGGCGGCGTGCCGGTCTTCACCGCGTGCTGGAGCTGCTCCATCACACCGATAAAGGCATGCGGGAACCACATCGTGTCCCAGCTCGGGCTGACCCATTCGCCGCCGGTCGTCTCGGTCGAAGCGTAAGTCAGCGTCGAGGCAGCGCCCGTCGGCCAGCCGATGGTGCCCTTCGCGACCCCCTTGCTGCCGTCGACGCGCCAATTGATGTGCTGGTCGTCCTTGTAGCCATCCTGGCGCGGACCGGACCAGACATCCTCCAGCGACACAGCGAGCACACCGGACGGAAAGCGCAGCGTCGACACCGTGATGCCGTCCGAGTGGTCGAATGTCGTGCGCGGGTCTTTGCGTGTCAGCGTGGTGATCTCGTCGGGGTCGCCGAACAGGAAGCGCAGCACGTCGAGATGATGCACGCTCATATTGGCGAGCGTCAGCCGGTCATAGTCCTCGAGGAAGCTCTGCCAATGCGGGATGGCGTGCATGTCGATCTGCGCGAAGACGATGTCGCCCAGCGCGCCGCTGTCGATGATCTGCTTCAAGACGCGCATCGATTGGTCGTAGCGCATGTTCTGATTGACCGAGAGGATCTTGCCGGCCTTGGCCGCCTCATCGCGCAGCTTGACCGCTTCCTCGACTGACAGCGCCAGCGGCTTCTGCGCCAGGATCGCCTTGATATGCTTCTGCCTCAGCGCGTGACGGATCAGCGCCGGCTGCAGGTCGGGCGGGAAAGCAAGGTCGATGATCTCGACATTTTCGTCCTCGATCAGTTTTTCCGGTGTGTCGTGGACGGTCGGAATGCCCCAGCGCGTCGCCACCTTCTCGGCGCTGGCCCTGGTGCGCGAGGCGATTGCCACCACCGGGAACCCGGCTTCCTTGTAGGCGGCGAGATGGCACTCGGCCATGATCATGCCTGCGCCGACACAGCCGATCTTGTATTCCTTCGTGCGGACCTTCACGTCCGGCTCGAAGCCTTTGCTTGCCATCTCTTCCTCCCGAAAGTCTTTCCTTGCGGCGGCCGTCATCGTGCCAACGCCCCGCCGCTCTGTTCGAAATAATGCACTCTGGCCGGCTCGCAGGATATCGCCACCATGGCATCCGGCCGGATGTCGGGCTGGCCGCGCAGCAACGCCTTCAGCCGCGCCTGCCCGGCAGCGAGCGTCACCACGGTGTAGCCGCCAAGCGGCTCGACCTCGAACACTCGCGCCGGGCGGCCCGGGCCCCCATCCGCCCACGGTCTGACCTTGATGTCCTCCGGCCTCAGCCCGATCTCCACGGCGTCGGCGGGCGCTGTCTTGTCGTCGATGCGGATCGTGCCTTCAGCCGCTTCGACACCGCCATCGCCGCGCGCCGATCTGAGGATGTTCATCATCGGCGAGCCAAGCAGCCTTGCTACATAGGTGCTGGCCGGGCGGTCGTAAATTTCTGCCGGCGTACCGATCTGCCTGATCTTGCCGTCCTCCAGGATGGCGATGCGATCGGCGACCGACATCGCTTCTTCCTGGTCATGCGTGACGTAGATCAGCGTCTTGCCGAGTTCGCGCTGGATGCGCTTCAGCTCGACGCGCGTTTCTTCGCGCAGCCTGGCGTCGAGCGCCGAGATCGGATCGTCCATCAGATAGGCATTGGGATCGCGCACCAGAGCCCGGGCGATCGCTACGCGCTGCCGCTCCCCGCCCGAAAGCTGTCCCGGCGGCTTGTGCAGGATATGGCCGATATGCAGCTTCGCCGCGACGTCGGTGACCCGCCGCTTGATCTCGGCCTCGGCGACCCGGCGTTCGACCAGGGGAAAGCGGACATTTTCGAGCGCGCTCATATGCGGGAACAGCGCCAGGTTCTGGAACACCATCGCCACGTTGCGCTCGGCCGGCGACATCGCGTTGACCGGCCTGCCTCCGATCAGGATTTCGCCGGTGTCAGGAGCCTCCAGCCCGAGCACCAGGCGCAGGATGGTCGACTTGCCCGACAGCGGCGGACCGAAGAAGCAGAAGAACTCATTGTCGTTGACGGTGAACGAGGCGTCGTCGACGGCGAGTGTATTGCCGTAGCGTTTGGTCACATTACGGAAGACGATATCGGCCATCTCAACCCGCCTTCATCGTAAGGCCGGTAGCGGCGTCGAAGACGCGCACCGACGACGTAGTGGGAGCGATGACAGCGGTGTCGCCGATAGCCAGCCCGACATCATTGTCGAACACCGTTTTCACAGCCGCCTCGCCCTGGCCGAGATGAACGATGGTGCGCGCACCGATCCGTTCGACAAAGGTCACCGGCATTGCGAGGCCCTGCCCATTCTGCACCAACGTCGCCTGTTCAGGCCGGAATCCGTAAAGCACCTCGCCGCGTGCACCACGCATGGCCGCTGCGAGTTCGCCCGGCAGCGGCGGCGTGACGCCCAGCGGTCCGAGATCGACGACCAGTCCGCGGTCGCTCTCCGCCGGCCTGCCCTTGAGCAGATTCATGCCCGGCGCACCGATAAAGCGGGCGACGAAGACATTGGCTGGATCGTTGTAGACCTCGAGCGGCGTGCCGACCTGCTGCAAAACCCCATGATCCATGACCGCGATGCGGTCGGCCATGGTCATCGCCTCGAGCTGGTCGTGGGTGACATAGACCATGGTCTGGCGGAACTGCCGCTGCAGCTGCTTCAGTTCGGTGCGCATGACGGCCCGGAAAGCGGCGTCGACATTGGACAGCGGCTCGTCGAGCAGGAAGATCGCCGGCTCCATGATCGCCGAGCGGCCGATCGCCACCCGTTGCAATATGTTGACCGACAGCCTGTCGGCCTTGCGGTCGAGCAGCGGCGAAAGCTGCAGCATCTCGGCGATGGCGCCGACGCGACGGTCGATCTCGGCTTTCGCGGCACCTCGCATTTTTGGTCCATAGGCAAGGTTCTGGCGCACCGTCATATGCGTGAAGATGGCGTAGTTCTGGAACACGAAGCCGACGCCACGCCGGCCCATCGGCACGCCGGCCATGTCGCGCTCGCCAAACAGGATCTTGCCGCCGGTCGGTTCTTCCATGCCGGCGATCATGTTCATCGTCGTCGACTTGCCGCAGCCCGACGGGCCGAGCAGCGCCATGAACTCGCCATCTGATATTGCCAGGTCCATGGTCTTCAGCGCGGTGAAGTCGCCGAATTTCTTAACCAGGTTTTGCAGGTGGATGGCGCTCATGCCGGTACCTCGCGTGCCCGCGCCATGCGCTTCATGGCGAACACCGCGACGATCGAGAGCACGATCAATATGGCC
>NZ_RZQP01000007.1:0-65753 GCF_003998165.1 Mesorhizobium sp. M7A.F.Ca.US.007.01.2.1
GCACTGCACACGCCGGTCTCCGGCAGCACCAGCCGCACCTCGCGGGCCGCGGCATGGTCTCCGGCAATATCGGCCACCACCGAGCGGACCTGCTCGTAGCCGGTCGCCATCAGGAAGGTCGGGGCACGGCCGTAGGATTTCGAGCCGACGATGGTGAAACCGGGTTCGGGATGCGCGAGCTCCGCAATGCCATGCGCGGGAACCGTGCCGCATGAGTGGAAGTTCGGATCGATCAGCGGCGCCAGTGCCGGCGGCGCTTCGACGACGGGATCGAGCGCGATGCGGATTTCGCCGAGGAACGACAGGTCTGGCCTGAAGCCGGTGGTGACGACGATGCGGTCCACGGCCATGCTGAACGGCTTGCCGGCGAGGTGGGCGTCGACGGCAAGCTTCTCGCCTTGCGTCTCGATGCGGTCGACGGCGAAGCCCGTCAGCATGTTCAGCCTGCCGTCCGCCATCGCCTGCCTGGCGGCCAGCCCGAGCGCGCCACGTTCCGGCAACTGGTCGTTCAGCCCGCCGCCGAGCAATCTCTCGATGCTGGCGTGCCGCAGCGCCCAGAAGATTTCGGTGCCAGGCACGCCATCCTGCAACTCCATCAGCGCCAGCGCGACGTTGATGGCCGAGTGCCCGCCGCCGATGACCAGGATGCGCTTGCCCGCATAGTCTTCTCTCGCCTTGCCGACCACGTCGGGAATGCCATAGGCGATGCGTGCCGACGCCTTGCCTTCGCCGGCAACCGGCAGCCCGTCGATGCCGATCGGGTTTGGCCGCCACCATGTTCCGGATGCGTCGATGACGGCGCGTGCGAGAAAGCGGTGCTCACCGCCGCCATCGCGGTAGCGGATGACGAAGGGCGCGTCCTTGCGGCCGTCATTGGCGACCTTGTCGTGCCCCTGACGGGTGATCGCGGTGACCTCGGCGCCGAGCTTCAGATTGGCGGCGATCGCCGGAAGCCGGCCAAGCGGCGCCAGATAGTCGCGCACGATCTCGCCGCCGGTCGGCAGGCCCTGGCTGTCCGGCGCCGTCCAGCCGGAGCGGTCGAGCAGCGCCCGCGCCGCCGCGTCGATGTTGTATTCCCAAGGCGAGAACACCCGCACATGGCCCCATTCGAGCAGTGCGGCCCCAACGCTTTCGCCGCGCTCCAGGATGAGTGGACAGATGCCGCGCTCGACCAGATGCGCCGCGGCGGCAAGGCCGACCGGGCCGGCGCCAATTACCGCGACGGGAAGATCTGTCATCATGTCCATAGGTTCGATCCTTCCGGTATCTTCGAATTATACGCGCAGAAAAATCAGGCCAGTGCTTTGCCGACGGCGGGCGCACAGGCGTCGGCGCAGCACTCGTCGGCGAGATAGCCGATCAGCGCATTCATGCCGGGATAGTTGGCGCGGCAGATCAGCGTCGTCGCTTGCCGTTCCTGCGTGACAAGCCCGGTATCGACCAGCCGTTTGAGGTGATGCGACAGCGTGGAGGACGGAATGTCGAGCCTGCCCTGGACGCTGCCGACGGCAAGCCCGTCATCACCGGCCCGCACCAGGATGCGATAGAGCTGAAGCCGCGTCGGATTGCCGAGCGCTTCAAGCTGCGCGGCTGCTTTTTCGAGTCTCATGGAAATAAGCTACGCAGCACTTTTCGCGCCGTCAACCCAATTTCGAAAATTATGGAAATAGCGTCAACCGGGGCGCTTGCCCGAGGCGTAAATGACCACCTCGCCATCCTCCTTGGTGAACGTGCCGATGTCCGGATTGGGCAGAATGTCCAGCACCTTTTCCGACGGCCGCGCCAGCACGACGCCGAGCGGACTGACGACGATCGGCCGGTTGATCAGGATCGGATGTGCCAGCATGAAATCGAGGATCTGCTGGTCGGACCATTTCGGGTCGGCAAGGCCGAGTTCGGCATAGGGTGTGCCCTTCTCGCGCAGCAGGGCGCGCGGTGTAATGCCCATCGCCGCGATCAGGTCGACCAACCTTTCGCGCGATGGCGGCGTCTTCAGATATTCGATCACCTCCGGCTCCTCGCCCGACTGGCGGATCATGGCCAACGTGTTGCGCGACGTGCCGCAATCGGGATTGTGGTAGATGGTGATGGTCATTTCGAGGTCCTCTCAGCCGACATGGTATTCCGGACGGCGCCGCCCATCTCGTACCAGCCCTTGCTGCGGTTCACGATCCACACCACCGACAGCATGACCGGAACCTCGATGAGCACCCCGACCACAGTGGCAAGGGCCGCGCCAGAATTCAGCCCGAACAGCGCGATCGCGGCGGCCACCGCCAGCTCGAAGAAGTTCGACGCGCCGATCAGCGCCGATGGTCCAGCCACGCAGTGTCGTTCGCCGCTGAGGCGGTTGAGCAGATAGGCAAGACCGGAATTGAAATAGACCTGGATCAGGATCGGCACCGCCAGCAGCACGATCACCAATGGCTGCGCGATGATCTGCTCGCCCTGAAAGCCGAACAGCAGCACCAACGTCGCCAGCAAGGCAACCAGCGACAGGGGCTGCAGCGTGGCAAGCAGGGCCTCAAGCCCGGCCTGTCCCCTCGCTGCCAGCAGCCGGCCACGAACCAACTGCGCGACGATCACCGGCGCGACGATGTAGAGTGCGACCGACAGCATCAGCGTGCCCCATGGCACGGTGATCGCCGACAGGCCGAGCAGCAGGCCGACGATTGGCGCGAAAGCAACGATCATGATAGCGTCGTTGAGCGCTACCTGCGACAGCGTGAAATTCGGCTCGCCGCGCGTCAGGTTCGACCAGACGAAAACCATCGCCGTGCACGGCGCCGCGGCAAGGATGATCAGCCCGGCAATGTAGGAATCGATCTGCACGGCGGGCAGCCACGGCCGGAACAACCAGCCGATGAAGAGCCAGCCCAGCAGCGCCATCGAGAACGGCTTCACCGCCCAGTTGATGAACAGCGTCACGCCGATGCCGCGCCAATAGGTGCCGACCTTGGCCAGCGAGGCGAAATCGACGCGCAAGAGCATCGGCACGATCATCAGCCAGATCAGCACGGCGACAGGAATGTTGACCCTGGCGATCTCGGCCAACGCGATGGCGCCGAACACGCCCGGCAGCAGATGGCCAAGCGCGATGCCCGCGACGATGCACAGTGCCACCCACACCGTCAGATATTTCTCGACGAAGCCGATGCCGGGCCGCACCGCCTCAGCTGTGTTCAGAGCATGATCGGTCATGATGGCTTCCTTGTTCGAACGGCGCGCGGCGGACAGTCACAAGCCCCTCAGCAGTCACAGGTCACGGCATTGATGACCGGGCGGCAGAGCTCCGGCGCGCCATTGCAGCAATCTTCCATCAGATAGGCCAGCAGGTCGCGCAAGCCGGTCATGTCGGCGACATAGCGCACGGTCCTTCCGTCGCGTTCGGGACGGATCAGCCCGGCATGGGCGAGCACCTTCAGATGCGCCGACATGGTGTTCTGGACCGTGTCCAGCCTCGTTGCGATCTCGCCGGCTGGAATGCCTTCCGGGCCGGCACGCACGAGCAGCCGGAAGACATCCAGCCGCGTCTCCTGGCCAAGTGCGGCCAGCGCGTTCAAAGTACCCTTCCTATTCATATATCCGAATCCTTGGATTTATGGATTCGTGAATACCGACTCCCCCACGATCTGTAAAGGGTCCGCCCACCATCACGTGACGGCCAGCACCTTTCCCGTATCGTGCTGGCGCACGAAGTCGACGCGGGCGCCGTCCCAGTGGTAGCTGTAGTGGCGGCCCTGCACTGGAATGGCAATGACATCGGGCCAGAAGATGCCGATGCAGCCGCCGCCCGGCATGCGCACGCTGTTCCACACCAGCCCGTCGCTGCCGGCTGCCCGCAGCGCCCGCCCTTCCGCCTGCGAGGCGGAATAGTCGTCCGGGTCGAGCACGCCGGGCACGGCGTTGACGTCATCGAGGTCGCGGTCGACGTTGCCGATCAGCACGCGGAAATCCGCCGTCCAGCCCGGCCCTTCGTTTGTGGCGCGCATGAATTTCTGATGGTGGTGGATGGTCTCGGCAAGCGCGACGTCCTCGCTGTCGCCGGCATAGTAGATGCCGTAGCTGCCATCCGAGAAGCGTCCCGGCCGCAGCGTCGAACAGTGCACGAAAGGCGCCATCACGAAGCTGGCGCCGGGGCCGGAAACCCGCCTTGCGGCCGAAACCTTGCCGAGATCGCCAATCTCGAACCTTATGCGTGGGTTTGTCTTCGCCTCGACGGCGGCAAGCGCCTCCCAGTCGCGCGGGTCGGCAATGTCTTCGAACAGGTCGATCGGTGGGTGGATGGAACGGATGATGCGGAAGGTCTGGTGCCAGTCGACGCGGCGACGGACCGCAAGCCCACTCACCATGCACCACGCTCCGCATCGAGCCATTCGCGCATCGCCGAGAGATCGGAGATTTCGCCGCGCAGCATCAGGTCGAGCGCCGACTGGCCGCCAAAGGTGGCATTGGGCTTGCGGATCCAGGCATAGCCGCGCGCCGGTTCCGTGAAGAGGTAGCGCAGGCCCTTGTGGATGCCCATCAGATGCGCCATGCGGGTGCGCAGGTCGCGGTCGATCCTGCCGATGCCACCTTCCTTCGCCCCAGTCTTCCAACGCGCCCAGGTGCGCGCCGACATGCCGCCGAGCAGAATGCAGGCCTCCAGGTCGGTGAGATTCCAGGCCTTGAACAGATTGACCGTGGTGCGCGCCAGCGCGCCCGCTTCTTCATCCGAGATAGCGGCTCCGAACGTGGCCGGCGTGGTGACGATGGACTGAAGCTGCATTGCGTTCACCTTGCTGATTGGCAGATATATAGCATGTATTTGCCAATTGGCAAGAATGCGGAGATGGCAAGGCTTGGCTGCAAAATGAAAAGGCGCGGCCCACACCGCAGGCCGCGCCCTTTATTGCATCACACTGTACGGTGCCTACTCAGCCGCCTCATATCCCGCGATGCCCTTGATCTCGAGGAAATCCTCAAGTCCGTATTCGGCATATTCGCGGCCATTGCCCGACTGCTTGTAGCCGCCGAACGGCAGGCCGGCGTCCCACTGGGGATAGTTGATGTAGACATTGCCGGTGCGCATGCGCGCCGCGACTTCGCGCGCCTTCTTCATGTCCTTGGCCTGGATGTAGGAGGCGAGGCCATAGACGGTGTCGTTGGCGGTCTCGACCACCTCGTCGACGCTGTCATAGGGCATGATCGCCAGTACCGGCCCAAAGATCTCCTCGCGCGCGATGCGCATGTCGTGGGTAACGTCGGCGAACACCGTCGGCCTGACATAGTAGCCGCGGTTGAGTTCGGCCGGACGGCCGGGGCCGCCCGCGACCAACGTCGCACCCTCGTCGATGCCGGCCTGGATCAGGTCCTGGATCTTGTCGAACTGAACCTGGCTGACGACCGGGCCGAGCTTGGTGCCGGCAGCGTCGGCCGGACCGACGGTGAATTTTTCCGCCGCAACCTTGGCATAGCGGGCCGCCTCGTCATGGCGCTCGCGCGGCACGAACATGCGCGTTGGCGCGTTGCAGGACTGGCCGCTGTTGCTGAAGCAACCGGCCACGCCCTTGCTGACCGCGCTTGCGAGGTCGACGTCGGGGAACAGAATGTTGGCCGACTTGCCACCAAGCTCCTGATGCACGCGCTTGACCGTGTCGGCAGCGGCCTTGGCCACCAGGATGCCGGCGCGGGTCGAACCGGTGAACGACATCATGTCGATGTCAGGATGGCTGGACAACGCCTGGCCGACGCCCGGTCCGTCGCCATTGACGAGGTTGAAGACGCCCTTCGGCACGCCGGCCTCGTCGAGGATCTCGGCGAAGATGATGGCGTCGAGCGGCGCGATCTCGGATGGCTTGAGCACCATGGTGCAGCCGGCGGCGAGCGCCGGACCCACCTTGCAGGTGATCTGGTTGAGCGGCCAGTTCCACGGCGTGATCAGCCCGACGACACCGATCGGCTCCTTGACCACGAGATGATTGCCCTTCACGTGGCGGAATTCGAAAGCCTTCAGCGTCTCGGCCATTTTGGTCAGATGCGCCAGCCCAATGCCGACCTGGCTGTCCAACGCCATCTGGCGCGGCGCGCCCATCTCGCGCGACACGGCAACCGCAAGATCGCCACTGCGCTTCTTGTAGACCGCGATGATGCGGTTCAACAGGTCGAGCCGCTCGCTAACTTCGGTGAAACCAAAGCTGTTGAAGGCACGCTTGGCGGCAGCCACCGCCTTGTCGACATCGGCCTTGGAGCCGAGCGAAATCTGCGCAAAAGCGTCCTCATTCGAGGGATCGATGACGTCCAATGGGCTGGGCACAACAGGATCGACCCACGCGCCATCGATGTAGAACTGCAGATTGTGTGACATGGTTTTCTCCTTGGCCGCATGGTCGCGCCGGGCCGTCATATCTGGCTGGAGATAACGATGCACAAACGCCGCTGTCAAACACAACCCCCGAAGTGGTTGAGCCAGTGCGGCAGTGATTGAGCCAGAGCGGTTGGGCAGCAACCGGCTTGGTGAGGATGGACTACAGCAAGGTATGCCCGGCCTCGACCAGAAACCGCCTCGCCGCGGCCTGATCCGTGGCTTTCACCAGGAGATGGTCGCCATCGAAAGTGGACACCACGAAGATGCCCAACCCGTTTTCCGACAACGGCCTGATGACCGACAGCACGATACCGGTTTCGTCGAAGGCGAACGGGCCCAGGAGCTTGAAGGCCACCCAGTCGATATCCTGCTTGATGGCATGCGGCACGCGGTCCTGCAGGCAAACGATCGAAAGCTCGTCGTCGGTCCTTGTGATGCTGACGAAGCCTGGTCCGTCCGCCCAACCGGGAATGGTTTCGCCCGCCGCCAGCCGGGAAACCGCGTAAGACCCCGGGAGTTGCTTAAGCCTGACCTTGGCAGCCATTATCGAAATCCTTCCTCAGATCGCCGGTGATCCCGCTAGCCTCTTGCTCATATAGACCGTCATGCCGCCCATGAACGGCTCGTCCCGATCCACGATATAGCCCTGCCTCTTGTAGAGCGATACGTTCGCCTCGAACGCGCCATTGGTCAGCAGGCGAAGCTCGTCGCGGCCCGACTCGATCGCCTTGCGCTCGGCCCACTCCAGCAACAGCCGGCCAATCCCCCTGCCCTGCGCATCCGGTGCGACACAGACATTCTCGATCCACAGGTGATCCTCGGCCAGCATGGTTTCAATCATTCCCACGATCCGATCATCCTCGACGGCGAGATCGAACGGATGCTCGGCAACAGCCTTCTCGTAGTCGGCGCGCATCGGCAGAGGCTCGCGGCCGATCACCGCTACCCATTTGGCATAGGCGGCGCGCACGATATCCCGGATCGCGGCGGCGTCAGCGGGCGCGGCCGGCCGAAGCCGGATGGAAGAATTGTTTGTCATCAAACTGCTCCAGACATGAAAAATCCCGCCGGCGGTTTCGCGGGCGGGGCTGGAAACGAAAGAACCGGGTCTATCCTGCCGGTCTTTGTCGTCGCGCAGTCAGCTTGCCGCTCCGCACTGTGCAGGGGCGACGTCGCTTGGTGTTGGCAGGCGCGAAAACGAACATGGCGCCAAGTTGGAACAGGAAGCGCGGCGATGTCAAGGCGACCGCTCGATCGACAGTGTCTCGCATCGGCGACAAGGTTCTGGTCCTCGCGCCCGCAGGGCATAGAATCGCTATATGCTTTGTGCCAACGGCAGCTAATCGATGGGCAAACTATGACCGGGACGCTGAACAAAGCGGTGCGGATGGTGGCCATCCTGAACCTGGCCTATTTCGGGATCGAATTTGCCGTAGCCGTTTGGATCGGATCGGTATCGCTGTTCGCGGACAGCATCGATTTTCTGGAGGACGCATCCGTCAATCTCCTGATCATGGTCGCGTTGGGCTGGACCGTCCGCAATCGAGCGCGGCTCGGAATGGCGCTGGCCGGGATACTTCTGATCCCCGCATTGGCGACCCTTTGGACAGCCTGGGAGAAATTCAACATTCCAATTCCGCCAGCTCCCGTTCCGCTAACGCTCACAGCGGCTGGCGCGATGCTCGTCAACCTGTCGTGCGCGCTCATGCTCGCTCGCTATCGCCATCACAGCGGCAGCCTCACCCGCGCCGCCTTCCTGTCGGCGCGCAACGACGTCCTGGCCAATGTGGCAATCATTGCCGCCGGCCTGGTCACGGCATTTGTGTGGAATTCGGCTTGGCCAGATATTGTCATTGGGCTGGCAATCGCCATCATGAATGCGGATGCTGCCCGCGAGGTTTTCACGGCCGCAAGACGCGAGTTCGCAGAAGGCCAAATTTCAAACTGAAACGCTGCCACCCGATCCGCGCACGATCCCCTCAACTCCTGCGCCGTCGGCCGGAATGGCTACCCGGTCGTCGAGTGCCCTCAGCCTGCGCCTGGCTCTAGCGATCGATCCTTGCTTCCTGTTGCGGAGAATAGCGCGCTCCCTGTACGGCGATCACCGAGACCGCGTCCTCGATGTCGGCAAGATCGTTCGCCGTCAGCGCGACAGTGACCGATCCGATGTTCTCTTCGAGGCGATTGAGCTTGGTGGTGGGGATCGGAACGATCCAGGGCTGTATCTGCCAAGCGCGGGAGCGATATCGGAGAATGGGCTTTTCAGCCTTGGAACATCGGTCATGGTGGTCTCCTTCGTAGAGTGCGGGCGTTGAACTCGGCGCCACGCGCCGATACCTGGTCAAATCCCGTATTGTTCGTCGCTGACATGCTCCAACCAGTCGACGACCTTGCCGTCGAGCGCTTCGGCGATAGCGATGTGGCTCATCGCCGTGGTCGGCGCGGCGCCATGCCAATGCTTCTCTCCGGGCGCGAACCAGACGATGTCGCCGGGCTGGATCGATTCGATCGGGCCGCCCTCGCGCTGCGCCAGGCCGGCGCCCGACAGGACGATCAGCGTCTGGCCGAGCGGATGCGTGTGCCAGGCGGTGCGCGCGCCGGGCTCGAAAGTCACGGTGGCGCCGCCGACCCGGGCGGGCTCGCTGCCCTTGAACGGCGCGTCGATGCGCACCGCACCGGTGAAATAGTCGGCCGATCCCTTGGCCGAGGCCTGAGAGCCGTTTCGCGTGATGTCCATGGTTTTGTCCCTTCCTGGCAACAGCCATGACACGACCCGCCCGGCTTTAGAGACGGCCGGAGGTGCCCGGTGTGATAACGCCTATCTAGGGTCTGCGATTGGTGCCGATTAGGTGCTATATCCAGCATGATCTTATGAAGGGGGCTCATGAATGCCACGTGACAACCTGAATGAGCTAACCGCCTTCCTCGCTGTGGCGCGCGAGGAAAGCTTCACCAGGGCGGCGGCCAAGCTCGGGGTTTCCCAATCGGCGCTCAGCCACACGGTGCGGGCGCTGGAGGAGCGGCTGGGTGTACGGCTCCTGACCCGAACCACGCGCAACGTGTCGCCCACCGAAGCCGGGGAGCGGCTGCTTCGCACCGTCGGGCCGCGGCTGGACGAGATCGAGACCGAGCTCATTGCCTTGAGCGCATTGCGGGAAAAACCCGCCGGCACCATCCGCATCAGCGCCGGTGAGCACGCCGCCGATGCGGCCCTGTGGCCGGCGATCGCCCCGCTGCTGCCCGACTATCCCGACATCAAGGTCGAGATCATCGTCGACTATGGACTGACCGACATCGTCGCCGAGCGCTTCGACGCCGGCGTGCGGCTGGGCGAACAGGTGGCGCGCGACATGATCGCGGTGCGCATCGGCCCCGACATGCGCATGGCGGTGGTCGGCTCGCCAGCCTATTTCGCTACCCGACCAAAGCCGCGCACGCCGCAGGACCTGACCACCCACAATTGCATCAATCTGCGGCTGCCCACCTATGGCGGGCTCTATGCCTGGGAGTTCGAGAAGGCCGGACGCGAGCTGAAGGTTCGGGTCGAAGGCCAGCTTGTGTTCAACACGGCCGCGCTGCGCATGAACGCGGTGCTCGCCGGCCTCGGCCTTGCCTATCTGCCTGAGGAGCAGGTGACGGCCCATCTGGCCAACGGCCGGCTGGTGCGTGTGCTCGCCGACTGGTGCGGGCCCTTCCCCGGCTACCACCTCTATTACCCCAGCCGCCGGCAAGCCACGCCGGCCTTCTCGCTGCTGGTCGACGCGCTGCGCTACCGGGGCAAGGTGTAAATCGGTGAGCAGCTTCCACCCGGCTTTGACTCGCCGCCGCCTGCGGTGACTATCCCCGGAAATGGTCGCGGAACCATTTCCGCGGCACCGCGTTCACTGCGGTTAACTGGAACTCCTATACGTGGCGCAAGTGACGAAAACCTCGAGCTCGACCTTTGATCTGCCCCACCAAATCCTCGATAATCTTCCCGTAGCAATCTACACCACCGACACCGAAGGCAAGATCACCTATTTCAATCGGGCCGCGGCAGATTTCGCTGGGCGCGAACCCGAGCTCGGAAAAGACCAATGGTGTGTGACGCACAAGCTGTTCACGACCGACGGTGAAATGTTGCCGCATGACCAATGCCCGATGGCTGTCGCGCTAAAGGAGAACCGGCCGGTCAGAAACCAGTCGGCTATCTCCCAACGCCCGGACGGCACGCGTGTGCCGTTCCTTCCCTATCCCACACCGCTTCATGACGAGCAGGGCAGACTGGTCGGCGCCGTCAATATGCTGTTCGATCTCACTGACCGCCATCATGCCGACGAGGCCAGGCATCATCTGTCAGCCATCGTGGAGTCTTCCTTCGATGCCATCGTCAGCAAGGATTTGAACGGAGTCATCAGGAGCTGGAACTCAGCCGCCCAACGTCTGTTCGGTTACACCGCCGACGAAGCAATCGGAAGGTCGGTAACTATGCTGATACCGGACGACCATTTGGACGAAGAGCCGCGCATATTGGAGCGCATCCGCAAAGGCGAGCAGGTCGAGACCTACGAAACCATCCGCCGCCGCAAGGACGGCAGCCTTGTGCCCGTATCCCTGACAATCTCGCCGGTGCGCAACGCCGTCGGGCAGATCGTCGGCGCCTCGAAGATCGCCCGCGACATATCAGTAGCCAAGGAGAACGAATATCGCATCCGCATGCTGATGCGCGAGGTCAACCACCGGGTGAAGAACCAGTATTCCGTCATCATCTCGATGATCCGGGAGACCAGCAAGCGGTCATCGACGCCGGCCCAGTTCGAACGTCAGGTGCGCGAGCGCATCATGGCGTTGTCGCTCTCGCATGACCTTCTGGTTTCCGGCGACTGGAAGGGCGCCACGATCTTCGAACTGCTGCTTGCGCAGGCCAAACCGTTCGGCAACGAGGAGCGGATCTCAATGTCGGGCCCTTCCCTGACGCTGAGCCCCAATGCCGTCCAGTACCTCGGCATAGCGTTTCATGAACTCGCGACCAATTCCGCTAAATACGGCGTCCTTTCGGCCGCAGTGGGAACGATAACGGTGCAATGGAAGGTAACCGGACTGGTCGGCCAGAAACAGTTCCAGCTGATCTGGAAAGAGAGAGATGGTCCTGAAGTACAGACGATCGGCCATGGTGGTTTCGGCAGCGTGGTGCTGCGGCGCGTCGCTCCAGCCGCGGTGAGCGGCACCGGTGTTCTCGAGCATGATAGCCACGGTGTCACCTGGACGCTGCAAGCACCGTTGACCCAACTTGAGGCCTCGGTTGACAGCGAGCACGTTGATCAGCGTGCATTGGACCAGGTGATGAGCGGACACGAATTCGGAATTGTTCCCTGAACTTGGGCACTGGCAACAGGACTACGGCCCGCTATGTGTTGCTTTTATTGTACGTCCTGGCCTTCAGCCCTGTCGCAATATGGCGGGCATCAGCACCGGAGCCATCGCCGTGACCGTGACCGACCTCTATCGAGGCTATATCGCCTGCCTCAACAATCAGGACTGGCAGAAGCTGCATCGCTTCGTTCATGACGAGGTGCACTACAATGGTGACCGCGTCGGACTGTCGGGTTACCAGGACATGCTGGAGCGCGATTTTCGGGAAATCCCAGACCTCTATTTCGATATCCAGTTGCTGATCGCCGAACCGCCGTTCCTAGCCAGCCGGCTTCAGTTCAACTGCACGCCGAAGGGAACCTTCTTCGGGCTCCCTATAAACGGCAGGAAGGTGTCCTTCAGCGAGAACGTCTTCTATGAATTCCTCGACGACCGGATCAGGAACGTCTGGTCGGTGATCGACAAGGCCGCGATCGAGGCGCAGCTTTAGTCAGGTCGCCCAGAAAGCGACGTCTGCGCGGCAGCGTCCGTGGATCGTTCGCAAAAATCGATCATTCTAACGAAAATAATTCGTTGGAAAGATTGGTTTAGGAATGGCATTCTCCCGGCATACTCGCCTGGAGCATTGCATTGTCTTCCGTTTCCCACTTTGCGAACGATATTCCAAAAAGCGCGTTTCCTGCCGATGTCGCGCAAGGGCGAAAATCCCTCAGCTGGAATGGCATCGTCCCCGGCATCGTGCTGGTCACGATGATCACTGCCGTCGCCTTCTCGGCCCGCAATGTTTCCGGCTTCGCGCTGTTCAGTCCAATGATCCTCGCCGTCGTCGCCGGCATGATCTACTCCAACGTGCTCGGCACACCCGTGCACGCCAAAGCCGGTATCGCATTCTCGCAAAAGCGCCTGTTGCGCTTCGCCATCGTGCTGCTCGGCTTCCAGCTGACGCTCGGCCAGGTGGTCTCGATCGGCGCTGGCGGCGTCGGCATTGTCGCGGCGACGCTTGGCGCCACCTTCGTTTTCACCATCACGCTTGGCCGGCTGATCGGCGTCGACGCCAAGCTGGCGCAGTTGATCGCCGCCGGCACCTCGATCTGCGGCGCTTCGGCCATCGTCGCCACCAACATCGTCACCGATGCGCGCGACGAGGACGTCACCTACGCCGTCGCCTCGATCACCTTGTTCGGCACCGTCGCCATGCTCGGCTTCCCACTCATGGCGCCCATGCTCGGCCTCGACCAGCACGCTTTCGGCCTGTGGGCCGGCGCCTCGATCCACGAGGTGGCGCAAGTCATCGGCGCCGGCTTTCAGAACGGCACCCAGTCCGGCGAGATCGCCACCGTCGCCAAGCTGACCCGCGTCGCCATGCTGGCGCCGACGGTCGTCGCGCTCGGCCTGATGGCGCGCGGCAGGAGCAGCAGTGAGGTGGCGGCGCGGCCGCCCATGCCGTGGTTCGTCGCCGCCTTCGTCGCTGTCGTGGCGTTGAACAGCTTGGTCACGGTGCCCACCGAGGTGAAATCGGCAATGGCGCTCGCCACCACCATCATGCTGACCATGGGACTGGCCGCCATGGGCCTGCAGGCCGACATCTCTCAGTTGCGCTCGCGCGGCCTGCGCCCGCTGGCGCTCGCCTTCTCGGCCTTCCTGTTCATCGGCTGCTTCAGCCTGATGCTGGTGAAGTTCGCCTGAGCTTGATCGCCGGCACGCAGACGGCACAAGCGAGTTTGGGAATCAAATCACATCGGCTACGGTCTGCCGCGCATCAACACGCGAGCCCGCACCCGATCCATGCCGTTTGTTCCCTTACCCTTCGTCGTCGCCCTGTCGCTGTTCATCCTGCTTTGGGTCGTCGCCAGCCGCCAGGATGAGGCAGCACCGAACCTGCCGTTTCTCGCCCTGATCCTCGTTGCAGCGTTGCAATCGGTGCTCACCGGACTGCGCTGGGGCTATGGCATCAGCGAAGTCGGCTATATCGCCCCCGTATCCGCCGCGATCATGCCGTCTCTGCTCTACGCCGGCGTATCGAGCCTGGTTCGCACCAGCGACCGCCGGTGGCCGGCCCTGCTGGGGCTCCACGCGACACCCGCGGTCATCATCATCATGCTGATAATCTTTTGGCGCGAGGCGATCGACGTGGCGCTGACATCAATCGATTTCATCTACGCCGCCGCCATTCTCTGGCTGCTTCGCTCCGGCGCCGACGGGCTTCGCCTTGCGCCCTTCGACGGCGCGGTCCCGGTCTACAGGGCCATCCTTTTCGCGGCAGCTACGCTGTGCCTGTCGGGAGCCGTCGACATGCTGGTGTCCTTCGATCTGGCGTCGGGACATGGCGCTCGCGCGGCAACCGTGATCGGCATCGGCAATCTTTTCATGCTCGTCATTGTCGGCGTGGCGGCGGCTGCGGCCAGCCAAAGCCATGTCCCGCTCAATGCCGCCGAGCCCGTCGAGAGTCCGTCCCCACCCGACGCCGGCGAGAACGCCGATGCGATCGCCAGGGTCAACGAGTTGATGCAGGAGAAAAAACTATATCGCGACGCCAATCTCAACCTCAACCGGCTTGCCCGGCGCGCCGGAATTCCAGCACGGCAGATCTCAATGGCGATCAACCGGGCCACGGCCAGGAACGTCTCGCAATATGTCAACGGACACCGCATCACCGAGGCCTGCCGGCTGCTGAGCGAGACCGATCAGTCCGTGACGGAGATCATGTTTGCGGTCGGCTTCCAGACCAAGTCGAACTTCAACCGCGAATTCCGCCGCGTCACCGATATGACCCCGCTCGCCTGGCGGGACCGGAACGCGCCTGACGCGGCGCCCTCGCTTGCGAACCGGCGGGCGGCTGAAATCGGCAGCGCCGTTCCGCACTGAACGGTACTCAATCGCGATAAAGCACGTCCTTGATCGCGATCAAGGTCGCGGACTTCGCTCCGATCCGGTGACATCGGGTCGCTAACACTGCAATCGAACATGACCGCCAGCTTGCCCGGACGCTGTAGCCTCCGGCCTTGCCACCTATAGGGCGCGTTCGACAACGGAGATTTCAATGAAATTCTGGACTATGCTCTGCGCCGTCGCTGTTTCCACGGCGCTCATGCAACATCCCGCAGACGCCGGCGACAATGTCGGCGTTCGTCAGTTCCCTGCCCCATCCAAGGAGCGCGGCATCGATCTCGATGTGACGGTCTGGTATCCCGCGCAACCGGGCGGCGAGATGGTTATATCAGGCGACACCGCGCTTTTCGCCGGAACGGCCGCCATGCGCGATGCGCCTATCGCTGGCGGAAAATTTCCGCTTATCCTGCTTTCGCATGGCGCTGGCCTGGCGGGAACCCCACACGCCCTGAGCTGGATTGCAACGCCTCTGGCCAGGCAGGGATTCGTCGTCGCCGCTCCCACACACCCGGGAAATACGGGGAAAAACAGATCCGCCGCCGAGACGATGAAACTCTGGTTGCGGCCCGCCGATCTCACGGCTGCCCTGACCGCGACGGCGAAGGACGCTTTCTTCGCAGGGCACCTCGAACAAGGCAAAGTAGGCGTCCTCGGTCTTTCCATGGGCGGCAACACGGCGCTGGCGATAGCCGGTGCCCGCATCGATCCGAAATTGCTGGCGGCCTATTGCGATACGGACCTGCTCAATGCCTCGCTCTGCGACTGGGTCAGGCAAAGCGGCGTCGATCTTCACGCCATGGATTTGCAGGCCGCCGGTCGGGACAACCGGGATGAGCGCATTCATTTCGCCATGGCGATCGATCCTGCCCCATCCGATGTCTTCGATGTCAAAAGCTTTGCCGGTATCAAAATTCCGGTCGCTATCGTCAATCTTGGCCGACCAGGAAAGATTCCCGTGACCGCCGACGCATCCGAGATCGCAAAAGCAATTTCAAAGGCGAGCTATGCGACGATCGCGGATGCGAGCCACTACAGCATGTTCGGCGAATGTAAGCCCGGCGCTGCCGGCATCATTGCGGCCGAACAGATCGGCGACCCGGTTTGCGATGACGGTGGAGCACGATCGCGCGGTGATATTCACGCGCAACTGATCGACATGACGATTGCAGCTTTCAATCGCGCGCTGAAGACCGAGCCGTAGGACGCAGCTCAGTCCTCGAACGAACTCGCCGCGGCATAGATCGCCGCCAGCGTCTCGATGCCGGCCTGGTCGGCCTTGTCGAAGCGGCCGGGCAGCGGGCTGTCGAGATCGAGCACGCCGAAGACGCCTTCATCGTCCTCGAGCAGCACCACCAGTTCCGAGCGCGAATCGGCATCGCAGGCGATGTGGCCGGGAAAATCATGCACGTCCTTGATCAGCATCGAGGTGCCGAGTTCGACCGCCGTTCCGCACACGCCCTTGCCGACGGCGATGCGCACACAGGCCGGCTTGCCCTGGAACGGCCCGAGCACCATTTCCTCGTCCGACTGCAGGAAATAGAAACCGGCCCAGTTGAGGTCCGGCACCATCTGGAAGATGAGTGCTGCGGTGTTGGCGGCGTTGGCGATCGAATCGCGCTCACCCTCGAGCAGCGCCTTCAATTGGGTGGCGAGGTCGCGGTAGAACGTGGGCTTGTCTGAGGTGTCGATGGCCTTGGCCGCAAACATGAACGTGTCTCCGTGTCGGGGATGGCGGTTCGTCCGATCGCTTGCCAAAGTCCGGCGAGCTCCGCAACCAGACGGCCGCCTGGACAGTCTAGCGTGGATTGCGTCCCCTTCGAAAGCCGCAAGATCATGATTGCCTCCCGGGATTGAGCCGGGCGACTGCGTAAACTTTGCGATGATCATCTTGAGAATCGTAGCGGCCCCGATCGGGGCCGCCATTCACATCTCCAACAGATCGGACAAATCCTGGGTTTTAGTAGCCGCCCATGCCGCCACCGCCGCCACCCGCAGGTGCTGCATCCTTGGCCGGAACGTCGGTGATCATCGCTTCGGCGGTGATCAGAAGGGCTGCGATCGAGCCGGCATCCTGGAGTGCGGTGCGCACCACTTTCGCCGGATCGACGATGCCTGCCTTGATCATGTCGACATAGACCTCGTTCTGGGCGTCAAAACCCTGATTGTGGTCCTTGCTGTCGGTGAGCTTGCCGACGACGATTGAGCCTTCGACGCCGGAATTCTCGGCGATCTGGCGGATCGGCGCTTCGAGCGCCCGCAGCACGATCGTGATGCCGGCCGTGACATCGGCATTGGCGCCGGTCAGGCCGCCAAGCGCCGAGCGGGCACGCAGCAGAGCGACGCCGCCGCCGGGCACGATGCCTTCCTCGACCGCCGCGCGGGTGGCGTTCAGCGCATCGTCGATGCGGTCCTTCTTTTCCTTGACTTCCGACTCGGTGACGCCGCCGACGCGGATGACGGCAACGCCGCCGGCGAGCTTGGCCAGCCGCTCCTGCAGCTTTTCCTTGTCGTAGTCTGACGTCGTCTCCTCGATCTGGCCCCTGATCTGAGCGACGCGCGCCTGGATGGTCGCCTTGGTGCCGGCACCGTCGATGATCGTGGTGGTGTCCTTCTCGATCAGCACGCGCTTGGCGCGGCCGAGCATCTCGATGGTGACGTTTTCGAGCTTGATGCCGAGGTCCTCGGAGATCATCTGGCCCGACGTGAGCACGGCGATGTCTTCCAGCATCGCCTTGCGGCGATCGCCGAAGCCAGGCGCCTTGACGGCCGCGACCTTGAGGCCGCCGCGCAGCTTGTTGACGACCAGCGTCGCCAGAGCCTCGCCCTCGACGTCCTCGGAGATGATCAGCAGCGGCCTGCCGCTCTGCACCACCGCTTCGAGGATCGGCAGCATCGCCTGCAGATTGCCGAGCTTCTTCTCGTGGATGAGGATGTAGGGTTCTTCCAGCTCGACGCGCATCTTGTCGGCATTGGTGACGAAATAGGGCGAGAGATAGCCGCGGTCGAACTGCATGCCTTCGACGACGTCGAGTTCGGTCTCTGCGGTCTTGGCTTCCTCGACGGTGATGACGCCGTCATTGCCGACCTTGTCCATAGCCTTGGCGATCATCTCGCCGACGCTGGCATCGCCATTGGCGGCGATGGTGCCGACCTGCGCGATCTCGGCCGACGACTTGACCTTCTTGGCGCGCGCCTGGATTTCCTTGACCACGGCGGAAACCGCCTGGTCGATGCCGCGCTTCAAATCCATGGGATTCATGCCGGCGGCGACCAGCTTGGCGCCTTCGCGCAGGATCGAGGCGGCCAGCACCGTGGCGGTGGTGGTGCCGTCACCGGCGAGGTCGTTGGTCTTCGAGGCCACTTCGCGCACCATCTGGGCGCCCATGTTCTCGAACTTGTCGGCAAGCTCGATTTCCTTGGCGACGGTGACGCCGTCCTTGGTGATGCGCGGCGCGCCATAGGCCTTGTCGATGATGACGTTGCGGCCCTTGGGGCCGAGCGTGACCTTCACAGCATTGGTAAGGATCTCGACGCCGCGCAGCATGCGGTCGCGCGCGTCGGTGGAGAATTTGATTTCCTTGGCAGACATGATTTTTATCCAGTACGTTCGGAGAAAATAAGGTCAGGCAGCTTTCTTGGCGGCCACGGTCTTGTCGGTTGCAGCGGTCTCGCCCTTGTCGATGATGCCAGTCTCGTCCTTGTCGATGACGCCCATAATGTCGGCTTCCTTCATGATCAGAAGGTCCTCGCCGTCGATCTTGACCTCGGTGCCCGACCATTTGCCGAACAGGATGAAGTCGCCGGCCTTGACGTCGAGCGGAACAAGCGCGCCGTTTTCGTCGCGTGCGCCAGGGCCGACAGCGATGACTTCGCCCTCCTGCGGCTTTTCCTTGGCAGTGTCGGGGATGATGATCCCGCCCTTGGATTTGATATCGCCTTCGGCGCGACGAATGACGACGCGGTCGTGGAGTGGCCGAAATTTCATGGGAACTTTCTTTCTGGGGGCCGGCACAGGCGGCCACGCCCCTCCTCTATAGACGCGTTGGCACTCGATAGATAGGAGTGCCAAAAATTATTCGCGTACCAAATTAAATATTCAAAAGTATTATTTCAGCTGGCCGTTTCGTGATATCCGCAGAATGTCAAATAATTCAAAAGATTGAATTTTGCCGATCGAGTACCTATTTATCGGACAAGTTCACTTTCACGATTTCAGGCACAAGGGAGATTTCTTCGATGGCCGAAGGCAATCAGACGATCATGGAAAAAGCTGAAGCCCGCTTTGTCGACAAGCAGAAGAAGACAGCGGAGAAAAACAAGGCGACCGCCGAATATATGTCCGAGGCAAGAGCCAGGGAGATCAAGACGGCAAGGCTGAGGGAGCTTCGGCTGGCCAAGGAAGAGGCTGATCGTGTCGCCGAGGCCCTCAATCCGACGCCGAAGAAGAAGCGGGTGACCAAGAAAGTCACGGAGGCCAAGACATGAGCCTCACCTTCCCCAACCGCAGCCGCAGCTATGACGAGGCGGGCCAGCGCATTCGTTTCGTCGGCCATGACGGCATGTTCCAGATCTCGTTTTCCGTCGCCGCCGACGCCATGGCCAAGATGCGGCCGGGAACCGCGGCCGATGAAGCCGGTTATCTCCAGACATTCGACACCGAGAGCAGTGCCATCCGCGAGGTCGCGTCGAAGGCCTACGACCGCACCCACAAGAGCATGTATGTTCTGACGGCGTCCGATTTCGGCTGATCAGTCCATTGCATGTCGCTCAAAACGACGATTAAAGATCCATCTCCTCGACCATCGCGCGTATCTTCGCAGCCTTTTCGAAATGGTCGAGGCGGTGGGTTCTGATCCACCATTCGGCGGCTTCCATCAGGAGTTCGGGGTTGTCGTTTCTGTTGGCGAAAAACGCATAGAACGACACGCCGACGCCGGCCCCCTTCTCGGAGATCTTGCGGTCGCAAACCTCCAGTATCTTCTGCTTCAGGCTGGCTCTCACGGGAATCCCTTGATTTGCGGTGCGGCAGGCTTCCGCCGGCGGGCCGCTACGGATCAGGCCTTGCGCTCGGCCCGTTCGCGGCGTTTGACATCGCGGACATTCATCTGCACGACCATGTCCTCGGCCTCGCGCGGCCCCATCCCGACCATCACCTTTTGCCGGACCACCGCAGGCTGGCCGGTGAAGACATCGATGATGCTCCAGCTCTGGGGAAGCTCCATACGCAGCGTGTAGCGGTTGGCCATGCCGGTCAGCCTTGCATCGTGAAAAACACGGCGCCCAGGATCAGCACCGTCCAGGCGACGACCGACAGTTTCAGCACCATGCCGCCATGCACAGCCAGAAGCTTCCGCAGGTGCGACACACCTGCCGACGAGGCCGGTGCCGCCGCCAGGGCGGCAGGAACCTTGAGGCCAAGTTTTCCAAAGACGGGCAGCAGTGACGGTTCACGCACGAAAGGCCTCGAATGTCAGGAAAAAGCGAAGCAAGAACGCTCGGCTCCCTTCCATACCACTCTTTTCGCGCGTGCCGGCATGCCAAATGCAAGACAGGACTGCTTTAACGTCCGGTCCGCACCGCCTTCGTAACGCACAAATCTATTCGTGGGGACTGACTGCCCTTGGGGCAGATTGGGACTGCTGTTCGACGCGAAATTTTGGAGGCCTCGCCTCGGAATCGAACCGAGGCTTCAGAGATTTGCCGTCTCCAGCGTAGCCGCTCCGCCACGAGGCCATGGCTGTTGAAGTAGCGGCCAAATATTTACGGAAAGGTTAATCCCGAGGGACTGTTCAGAATTTTCGGCACGATCTTCAGACCGTCCGCCAGCACATATTGCGGCCAGGTTTGCTGCCCGGCAGCGCCAACCCTTTGCCGGACCTCGCATCCCGCGCACGCTGCGATCCTTCACGCCTCAAGCGGCAGCCCGCCCCGTCTCGACCGAGGGCCTCCAGCACTGCGACTGGCGCTCTTCCCCTGAGCTAAGTGCTGCCGGCGCTGCTTTAACCCGCGTTTGCATTCGAAGGAAGAGAGCCGAGGCCCAACCAGCTTTTCCCTTGAACGGCGATCCAATCTGGTCTAGCCTCAGCTGAGAAAAGGTTTTCTCAAACAATTTCAGTCGGGCTTGGCCACCTGCCGGGCCTCTTTCAGATTGGTAAGAGAAAACCTTTTTCCAACTAAGGACTCTCGGCGCGATGCCATCGGATGATCAGCCTGTTCCGGTCTTTTCCAAGCCAGTCACCTTGCGTGACGTGGCCGCGCAGGCCGGAGTCAGCGTCGCTACCGCATCCAAGGCGCTCAACAGCCAGGGCCGGATGACAGCCGAGACGCGCGAACGCATTCGCGAGACCGCCCGGCGGCTTGGCTTCCGGCCCAACAGCCTGGCGCAAAGCCTGCTCCGACGCCGCAGCTTCACCGTCGGCCTGCTCACCAACGATACCTATGGCCGCTTCTCGCTGCCGCTGATGTCGGGCATTTCGGACGCGCTGGTCGACAATGGCGTCTCGGTGTTCCTGTGCAATGTCGAGGAGGATCCGCGGCTGGGCCAGATGCATGTCGACGCCATGCTCGACAAGCGCGTTGACGGCATCATCGCCACTGGCAAGCGCATCGATCGTCATCTGCCCGTCGACCTCTCCAATCTGCGCGTCCCGGTGATCTATGCCTTCACGCAGCCCGACCCCGACGCCGTCGCCTTCGTCTCGGACGATGTTGGCGGCGCCCGGCTGGCCGTCGAGCATTTTTGCCGGCTTGGCCGCAAGCGCATCGCCCACGTCACCGGGCCGGCGAGCTTTGCCGTGGTACACGCGCGCGTTCAGGCTTACCGCGACGTGCTCGCCGAAAACGGCCTGACGGTCAGCGAGCCGCTGCTCGGCTCCTGGTCGGAAGCCTGGGGTCACCAGGCGGTTGCGCAACTGTTCGACGGCAAAAGCGAAAGGCCCGACGCGGTCTTCTGCGGCAACGACCAGATCGCGCGCGGCGTCATCGATGCTCTGCGCGAACGCGGCCTCGACGTACCCAGGGATGTCGGCGTCATCGGTTTCGACAATTGGGAGATCGTGGCCGAGGCGACGCGCCCGCCGCTGACCTCTGTCGACATGAACCTGGTCGCGCTCGGGCGCGAGGCCGGGTTGACCCTGCTTTCGCTGGTCGGCGGCAAGCCCGCCGCGCCCGGCATTCGAAAACTGCCGTGCCGGCTGGTGGTGCGGCAGTCATGCGGCCATCCGCCGGGTGGCTGAAAACGAAGCGCCGCGCAATCGGCGCCAAGCCGCGGACCGCGGCCAACCTTGGAGGAGGAGAACATGAGGAACCTGATTGCCAAACTGGCCCTGGCCGCTGCCGTTCTGGGCGGCGGTCTCGGCACTGCCGCCGCCGAGACGGCCAACATATGGGTGCGCGCCGACGGTTCGAATTTCATGCCGAGGATCGTCGATGCCTACAACAAGGCGCACACCAACCAGGTCAAGCTCGATATCATCCCCAATGCCGAGATCATCCCCAAATACGGTGCCGCGGCCGCCGGCGGCACAGCGCCCGACGCGCTGTCGCTCGACCTGATCTACACGCCCTCCTTCGCCGCAGCCGGCCAATTGGAGGACATCACCGACTGGGCAAAGTCCCTGCCCTATTTTGCCAGCCTGTCGCCGGCGCATGTGAAGACCGGCACCTACAAAGACCACATTTACGGCCTGCCCTTCTCCGCCGACGCCTCGGTGCTGATCTGGAACAAGAAGCTGTTCAAGCAGGCCGGCCTCGATCCCGAAAAAGGCCCGGCCAACTGGGCCGAGATCGCGGCCGATGCCGAGAAGGTCAACGCGCTCGGCGGCAACATCAAGGGCTTCTACTTCTCCGGCAATTGCGGCGGCTGCAACATCTTCACCTTCACGCCCCTGATCTGGGCGTCTGGTGGCGACATCCTGAGCGAAGACGGCTCGAAGGCGACGCTGGACAGCCCGCAGCTGCGCGGCGCCATCGATCTCTACCGCTCGATGGTCAAGAAGGATCTGGTACCGGCAGGCGCACAGACCGACACCGGCGCCAATTTCTTTGCCGCCTTCGCCGCCGGCAATATCGGCATCTCGCCGTCCGGCGCCTTTGCCATCGGCGCGCTCAACACCCAGTATCCCGACATCGATTACGGCGTCACCTTCCTGCCGGGCAAGGACAGCGGCTGGTCCTCCTTTGCGGGCGGCGACAATTTCGTCGTCACCAAGGGCACCACGAAACTGCCCGTGGTGAAGGAGTTCCTCGACTTCGCCTATTCGCTCGAGGGCCAGACCATCCTTGCCAAATACGGAAGCCTGCCGGTGCGCGGCGACATCGCCAAGGACGCGTTGAAGGATCTCGATCCGCGCTACCAGATCGCCGCCGAAGCCATGGCCAAGGGCAAGACGCCCTATTCGGTGGTGTTCAACGACCTGATCAACTCCGCCAACGGCCCGTGGACGCAGATGATCAACGAGGTCTTCTTCGGCGACGATGTCGATGGCGCGATAGCCAATGCGCAGGAAACGATGCAGTCGATCATCGACCAGGCGCCGCAGAAGTAGCGGACGCCTGCTGGCCGCCCGCCTGTCTCCCTGGGCGGGTGGCCGGATACCGCATCGCCAACGGCAGGGCTATCGCGTTGAGAAAAGACCCCCTCATCCGGCCGCTTCGCGGCCACCTTCTCCCCGCTGGGGAGAAGAGGCTGGCACCATCCCCGGCAACCTCCTCTCCCCTCGGGGAGAGGTCGGATTGCCCCGAATTGCTCTCTTCAATTGGGTTGGCAATCCGGGTGAGGGGGTTCTTTGCCAATGTCCCAATAGCATCGAGCGCGCAGTCATGACCGTCATCACCGCAGCAACCCCTGCCCCGCCCCGCGCCCGCAAGGTCGCCAGCCGCCACCAATGGATCGGCCTGCTCTATGTCGCGCCGGCTGTCGCGCTGGTCGTCGTCTTTTTCCTGATCCCGCTCGGCATGACGGCGTGGATGTCGCTGCACAACTGGCCCCTGATGGGCGAGCACAGCTTTATCGGCCTCGGCAACTATGTCGCCATCCTGCGCGACACCCGGTTCTGGAACGCGCTGCGCTTCACCGCCTACTACACCGTGATCGTCACCATCGCGATCTTCGTGGTGGCGTTTCCGCTGGCACTGTTCGTCGAGCGGCCGCGGCCGCTGACCAATCTTTACCGGACGATGTTCTTCATGCCGGCGGTTGTCGGCTTTGCCTCGGCCAGCCTGCTCTGGTCATGGCTGTTGAACGTCGATTCCGGCCTATTCAGCCCGGCCGCCTACGACCTTGGCCTGATCGACAGGAAGTTCAACCTTTTGGCCACCTTCCAGCCGGCCTTCTGGTCGATCATCGCCATGGTCGTCTGGAAGGTCGCCGGCTTCACCATGATCATTCTGATGGCCGGCCTGCAATCGATCCCGCAGGATCTGCAGGAGGCGGCCGTCATCGACGGCGCCGGTCCGTTCGCCAGGTTCAGGGCGATCACTTTGCCGCTGATGCGCCGCACGCTGGCGCTGGCCCTGATCCTGTCGGTCGCCGGCTCGATCCTCGCCTTCGACCAGTTCTACATCATCCTGCGCGGCGGCCCACGCAACCAGACGCTGACGGCGGTCTACTGGATCTTCAACCAGTCCTTCGTGTCGTTCAAGCTCGGCTACGGCGCGGCTTTGTCGATGGTGCTGCTGGTGATCCTGGTGGCGCTCAGCCTCGTCCAGCTGTGGCTGCTGCGCAAGCCGGAGGGGCTCGACTGATGGCGCAGGCCGCTTCCCGCAACCGCCGGCTCTTGAGCCGCATCGGCGAGCATTCGACCGGCATCGTCGCCTCGGTGCTGTTTGCCGCGCCGATCGTGTGGGCGGTGCTGTCGGCGTTCAAGCCAGCGACCGAAGCGCGCCTGCCGCCGCTGCCGCCCTGGCCGACATCAGGCTTCTCGCTGGAGAACTACGCCACGCTCAACAGCTTCGGCGACGGGCTGTGGGTCTCGGCGCAAAACAGCATCTACGTCTCGGTGATGACCGTCGTGCTGTCGGTCGCCGTCAGCGTGCTGGCCGGCTACGGCTTTTCGCGGTTCCGGTTTCCGTTCAAGGACCTGTTCTTCATCCTCATCCTGTCGACGATCATGATCCCGTTCCAGTCGATCCTGACGCCGATCTTCCTGGTGCTGACCAAGCTTGGCCTGCACAACACGCTGACCGGCCTGGTCGGCGTTTATGTGACGCTGCAACTGCCGTTTTCGATCTTCATGATGCGCAACGCCTTCGACGCAGTGCCGCGCGAGATCGAGGAAGCCGCCCGCATGGACGGCGCCGGCAATCTCACCATGCTTTGGAAGGTGATGCTGCCGCTGGTCTGGCCGGGCGTCGTCACCATCGCCCTGTTTGCCTTCCTCGGCGCCTGGAACGAATTCCTCGCCGCCCTCGTGCTGATGACCGATCAATCCAAATTCACGCTGCCCGTGATGATGACCGCACTGCAGTCGGGCCGCTTCGGCGCCATCGACTGGGGCGCGGTGCAGGCGGGCGTCACCGTGATGATGGTGCCGTGCCTCATCCTGTTCCTGGCGCTGCAGCGCTTCTACATCCGCGGCCTGATGGCCGGGGCCGTCAAATAGAATGGAGTAAATTCATGACCGCATCGCCATCCGCAAAAACCGGGAAACCGAAGCTCGCCTTCCGCCCGCTGCCGGTGCCGCAGGTCGACGTGCACGGCTTCTGGGGCGATCGCGCCGACGCTGTCGCCGCCCGCACCGCCGATATCCTTTACGAGCGCTGCGTGGAGGCCCGCATGCTGGAGCAGATCGATCCGGACCGTCCCTCGCCTGGCATAGTCATCCCCTTCCACTCGCCCTCTCCCGACGAAGCCGACCGCCAGGGCGCGGAATTCACCGGATCGACGGTGACCACGCAGATGTTCTGGGATTCCGATCTCGGCAAGACGATCGAGACCGCGGCCTATTCGCTGTACCGGCGCAAGAATCCCGAACTGGAGAAGAAGATCGATGCCGTCATCGACATGTATAGCAGGCTGCAGCAGGACGACGGCTATCTCTCCAGCTGGTACCAACGCATCCAGCCCGGCAAGCGCTGGACCAATCTGCGCGACTGCCACGAGCTCTATTGCGCCGGGCACCTGATCGAGGGCGCGGTCGCCTACTACCAGGCGACGGGAAAACGCAAGCTGCTCGATATCATGTGCCGCTATGCCGACCACATCGCGTCGGTACTCGGCCCGGAGCCCGGCAAGAAGAAGGGCTATTGCGGCCACGAGGAGATCGAGCTGGCGCTGGTCAAGCTGGCACGGGTGACCGGCGAGCGGAAATATATGGAGTTGGCCAGATACTTCATCGACCAGCGCGGTCAGCAGCCGCATTATTTCGACGAGGAGGCCCGCGCCCGCGGCGCCGACCCGAAGGCCTATCATTTCAAGACCTATGAATACAGCCAGTCGCATATCCCGGTGCGAGAACAGAACAAGGTCGTCGGCCATGCTGTCAGGGCGATGTACCTCTATTCCGGCATGGCCGATATCGCGACCGAATATGGCGATGATACGCTGCGAGCAGCACTCGACCTTCTGTGGGACGATCTCACCACCAAGAGTCTCTACATCACTGGCGGACTGGGGCCGTCGGCGCACAATGAGGGCTTCACCAGCGACTACGACCTGCCCAACGAAAGCGCCTATGCCGAGACCTGTGCGGCGGTCGGCTTGGTGTTCTGGGCCAGCCGCATGCTCGGCATGGGGCCGAACGCGCGCTACGCCGACATGATGGAACGCGCCCTCTACAACGGTTCGATCTCGGGCCTGTCGCTCGACGGCTCGCTGTTTTTCTACGAGAATCCATTGGAAAGCCGGGGCAAGCACAACAGGTGGAAGTGGCACCGCTGCCCGTGCTGCCCGCCCAATATCGGGCGCATGGTCGCCTCGATCGGCAGCTATTTCTACAGCCTGGCCGACGATGCGCTGGCCGTCCACCTCTATGGCGACTCGACCGCGCGCTTCGATATATCGGGCGTCCCGGTGAGCCTGACGCAGGTTAGCAGCTATCCCTGGGACGGCGCCGTCGACATCATGCTCGAACCGCGGGCGCCGGTCGAGTTCACTTTGCACCTGCGCATTCCCGCCTGGAGCGCCAGTGCCGGGTTGAAGATAAACGGCGAAGCCATCAGGCTGGCGGATATCACCAGCGACGGCTACGCCGCGATCAAGCGGACATGGAAAAAGGGCGACAATGTCCGGCTCGATCTCGAAATGCCGATCGAGCGGCTTTATGCCAACCCGCAGGTGCGCCAGGATGCTGGCCGCGTCGCGCTGTCACGCGGCCCGCTGATCTATTGCGTCGAGGCATCAGACAATGACAGCCAGCCGCATCGCCTGACGCTGCCGCGGACGGCCACCATCGAAGCGCAGCACCGGCCGGAACTTCTCGGCGGCGTGGTGACGCTGTCGACCGCGGCACTTGCCGATGTCTCCGACGGCTGGCAGGACGGGCTCTACAGGCCCGAGCCGCCGGCCACCGCCGAGACGCGCCTGACCTACATTCCCTATTTCGCCTGGGACAATCGCGAGCCCGGCGAGATGCTGGTATGGCTCAGGGACGGCTGAACGAGGTCGGTGTATCGGCGATGACCGATCCAAGCTCAGCCGCGGTCGATGCCGCGGTTTCGGGCTTTTGGTCCATATAGCGCAGACGCAGGCGCAGGAATGGCGCCTCGACGCAGGTATAGCTGAGATAGCCGATCGGGATCGTCGCCACGAAGCACAATGCGGACCAGAGGCATGCGACGTAGAAATTGCTGATGCTCATGACATTCGTGTCTATGAACGCTGCCAATTGCATGACGAAGAACAGGTGCAGAAGATAGATCGAATAGCTGTAGGCCCCAGCCTTCTCCAGTACCCTGAATGGCGGGCTTGTTCGCTTTCTCGAAAAGCTCGTGTCGTAGTAGGCGATGCCGAATGAATAGGCTGTCGCCTCCAGGGTCGGCAGGATGATCCATATCCAATGAGGCGACGGATAGCGGCCCAGTTGGTAAAATCCGCCGGCTGCATCGAACCACCAGAAGAACCCCGAAAAAGCCATGAGAACGGCCAGCGCCAGCCAGTGTTGGTTCTTCGCGTGGGCACGCAGGTGAAAGGCAAGAATGCCGGCCAGGAACTGATCCGCATGGCCTATGATGGTTGCGGACGCCGCCGACTGCACTTCGCCGATCTGCACATACAGGACGGACCTCAGCACAATGGCTGCCGCGATGAACAGCAAGGGCGCGAACACAAACCGCCTGGATACCATCAGCAAGAACGGCAGCAACAGGTAGAAGTGCGCTTCGATCGTTATCGACCAGCCGCCATTCGGGAGGGTGGGAAAAAGAAACCCCAATCCGACGCCCGTGAAATACCCGTCGAGGGACTGGCCGGCCACGTACCTGCGGCAGGCCTCGATGCATAGCACGACCAGGAGAAGCGGAAGCAGCCTGAGGGCCCTGTTGGCAAAGAAGGGCAGATAGTTGATCTGCTTTCCATCGAGCAGCTTGGCGAACAGGTAGCCGGAAAGCGCCATGAACAGGGAAACGCCAGTATGCCCCTCATCCAGAACGCTGAAGATAGGAAGAGCCGGCACGAAGTCATAAGGCACGGGGCCTTCAGGAGAAGCATGAAGGAAATGCCAGGTAAAGACAAGAAAAGCCGCCAGGCCACGAACATGATCCAGCGCTGGGTAGTGCTCTCCGGTCGAGGATTTCATGATTGGCCCACGCGCACCGTGTCCTGCGCCGGTGTTCAGGTCATCGTTGGCCCAGAACTGTTTTCAATTCATTAAACCTTCACTGCGGAGACTTCCGAAATCAGAGATTTGCTTCGCAAGGTGCTGTGGCCTGCAAGCATCCGGAGCCAAACACGACTGAAGCGTGCCGCGTCTGAGCGGATCACTTCTGGGCGGATCACTTCTGGGCGACGGTCAGCCCGATCTCTTCCGCCACCAGTTCCTGCAGCCGCCACAGATTGCGGTCGCGGATGCCGCAGGCTTCGAGGTGGCGGATCGTCTCGAATAGATATTGCGCGCCCGAGCCCCAATGACCGACGGCTGTCACCAGCGTCGCCGCGATCGCCTGCTTGTCGAGCTTGCCGGCATAACGCGGATTGGCGGGATCGACGACGAAGCCAAGCGCGCGACATGGGCCGCCTTCGGTCCTGACCTGCAGCCAGCGCGGCACGTTGACGGCGGGCAGGATGGTCATTTCGCGGCGCAGCAGCGCTTCGAGGTTGGCCGCCACCGGTTCCGCGATCTCGAACACCACGCCCTGGCACTGGCCGCCGCGATCGAGCGCCATCATCAAGCCGGGCTGCTCGACCGTGCCGCGAAAACGCTGCACCGTGAAGCAGAACGAACGATGCCAGCCGCTGGCCACCGCGCGTTCTCCGCCCCTCACCTCGCCGGCGGGCTTCCACAGCAGCGAGCCATAGGCAAATAGTTTCAGCGGCCCGGCCGGAGCGCCGGCCAGCACCTCGTCGCGGATGCGCGCATAGTCGGCGTCGGTCATGTGAACCATGCCCGGCGTCGGCCCGGCATCCTCGACAGCACGCATAGTGCGCGCGACCAACGCCTCGGTCAGCGCCATCGGCGTGTTGCGCGGCACGGACTTGCGCGGCGATATGGCAGAAATCGGCTGGTTCATTTCATACCCTCTACCGTCGCCGTCATGTTGCCGAAGGCAGAGGGATTCTCAAGGGTCCATGTGACCGGCGCAAAATTCAACGGCCGATGCCGGGCGGGTGACCCTCCCGCCCGGCATCCAATCATTCTAGTGCTTGGTGCTCTTGCCGCCGATGGGGATGCGCCTCATCTTGTTCTGTGCCTTCTCGGATTTCGGCAAGGTGACGAACAGCACGCCGTTGCGGAAATCGGCAGCGACCTTGTCTTCTTCGACTTCGAAGCCGATCGGAATGCGACGTTCGAAGCGGCCGTAGAATCGCTCGGAGAACTGACGTTCCTTGTCGTCGGTTTCGGCGTGTTTTTCACCGCGCAACGTCAGGACGCCGTCATCGAGCAACACCTCGATGTCCTTTTCCTCCATGCCGGGTATCTCGGCGGTCACGCGGATTTCCTTGTCCGTTTCCGAGATTTCCACGCTAGGCCAGCCACCGCCCGCTGAAGAGAGCCTGCCCAAGGATGGAAGACGTGAACCGAAACCGCGGAACATGTCGTCAACAAGGCGGTTCATCTCGCGATGCAGGCTCATGAATGGGTCCTGATCGCGGTCGCCTGAGAGGGTCTGAACCTGGTTTGGATCGCGACCCCATGGCATCAGATCACGAATGGTCATTGCATTTGCTCCTTTCTTGATCCTGTCTATCGTTCGTTTGCATGCTCTGGTTGCCATGCTCGGACGATGCGCGTCTGCGCCATTGGCGCTCCGGTCCCGTTGGAAACGCCTGGATCAGTGGCGGGGGCTCGCGCACCTGAGCCTGCCCGAAGGCCACCGCCCCTGACCCGCGCGGCGCCCGTGAAGCCGGCGCCTCGTCGGCACTGGTGCGGAGGATTTTGGACTCCGTCGCGGGTGGGTCAAGACCTCGTAATGTAATGTGATTGGTGCATGCAGGTGCCTGCGTCACCGGTGCTGTCCACATCAGTCGTGCCCTTCGATCGGCACTTCGCGAAACAGTGGTCAACCGCCAGCTTGGTGTCTGCTGGACCGGAGCCGCCTCGGCCTCAACGCGCGGCTGGTCGGCTGGATCGGCGGTCTCGAGGACAGGGAACAATGCCGCTGGCAGGCCGTTCTGTTCCTTGCCGGAGGATGCCATGAACGACGCGTCGGCAAAGCCCGCTGGCCCCGTCCTTTCATCGGCGGAGCGCGTCAACACGCTGTCGCATTTTCACCGCGCCGAGATCGCTCGCATGGCGGGATGGCGCGACCGGCTGGACAGGACAACCAACTGGGCAATCACGGTGGTGGCGGCGCTGCTTTCGGTATCGCTGTCGACGGCCAGTGCGCATCACGGCGTGCTGCTTTTCGCCATGCTGCTGATCTTGCTGCTGCTATGGATCGAGGCGCGCCGCTATCGGTTCTTCGATTTCTATCGGGCGCGCGTACGCCAGTTCGAGCGCCACTATTTCGCGCAGATCTTTTCCCCACAGCCCGACTTTGCCTCGGACTGGCTGCTCATCGTCGGGGAAGGCCTACGCGCGCCGAAGTTCCTGCTGTCGCAGCGCGTCGCGCTGGCCCGTCGGCTGCGGCGAAATTACATCTACCTGTTCCTGATCCTCTTGCTGGCCTGGGTGCTCAAGATATCCACCCCCAGCCTTCAAACCGTGGGCGTCAGGACCGGCTTTGCCGGTTCGCTTCGCGAAGCCGTAGACAGCGCCGCCCTTGGCCCCGTTCCCGGTGTGGCGATCGTGGTTGTCGTGGCCGCATTCTATGTCGGGTTGCTTGCCATCGTCTTTTTCACGGCCGATAACGACGGCGAACTGTCCTTTGGCGACGTGCATGTTTGACGTTGATGCCCGGCAACACGCCGCTGCAACGCAAACGGCGGCCCGCGCGCTGAGATGGTCGGTCCGCCGAGACGTTTGAGGGAACGGAACTTCGCGCCTAGATGCCGAAGAACTGCTTGCCAACCATGTAACCCAGTGCCGCCACGACCAGCGGAAACAGCGCCGGCGCGGCTTTGCCCAGAAGGGAGACCTGCGGGTCCTTCGCCGGCGTATGACGTGCATTGCCGAGATTCTTGGTCATTGCTTGCCTCAGGTTCGAAAGACTCATTAGCAAATGCTGATTAACAGCATGGCCGCATTAACGGCTTGATAGGAAATCAACTCTGATCAGATGCAAATTCTAATGATCGGCACATGGACGGCAAAGACGCGCTGCCCTATTTGGCGGCGTTCGAAGCATTGACGGGGACGCGCGGCCGTTCGCGGCAATCGACAAAAACACGCCCGAACAACAAGATGGCTCAGGAACTCGATTTAGCAGGTGAGCGCCAGCTCCGAAGCCGGTGCAGTTCATCCGCCGCCTCGCCCGAGCTTCGTGTTGATAGCTCGGGGTCGAACGCATGTCCGCGGCGTAGGCAGGCCGCCTCCCGTCAAAAAATTCGCAAACCAATGTCGGACTGGCTAGGCTTCGTCCGTCCTTGGGGTATCGAACAGGCATTCATGAAAGGATCCAGCAATGCCCGGCACCGTACGTTTGCACCGCGTTCTGACGACCAGCCCGGAAAAGGTCTATCGCGCCTTCGTTGAAGCGGACGCGCTGGCCAAGTGGCTTCCGCCAAACGGCTTCACCTGCACGGTCCATAATTTCGAGGCAAAGGTCGGAGGCACGTTCAAGATGTCGTTCCGCAATTTCACCACCGGCGACAGCCACGCCTTCGGCGGCGAATACCTTGAACTCGTTCCGGGCGAGCGCCTGCTCTACACCGACAGGTTCGACGATCCCAACCTGCCCGGCGAGATACGGGTGACCGTGGTCTTGAAAAAAGTGTCGGTCGGCACTGAAATCGACATTACCCAGGCCGGCATTCCGGACGTCATTCCGGTCGAGGCCTGCTATCTCGGCTGGCAGGAATCGCTCAGAAATCTGGCAAAGCTCGTCGAGCCCGAGATCAATCAATAGGCTGCGGATGGCCGGGAGAACGGCCGTTTCTGGCATGCCGAAGCCTGAAACTTGGACTGTGGCGGGAACTGCCCTTTGTCGCTAGCAATTCATCATTGCGGCACCCCTGTGCCTGGACGTGTCGATGAAGAATGCAGCGGAGGTTGAAAAAGCATGACTCTGACCAACCGAGACATCGTCGAGTTGACGGCGTGGCGGCGCCAGCTGCACCAGAATCCGGAAATCTCGAATGAAGAGGAGAAGACGGCAAAGGAGGTCGTCGCCTTCCTCGCCGATACGGGGCCGGACAAGGTGCTGACACAGCTCGGCGGGCACGGCGTCGCGGTCACATATGACAGCGGCAAAGCAGGGCCGACGGTGCTGTTCCGTTCGGAACTCGATGCCTTGCCTATCGAAGAACTTTCAGGCGTGCCGCATGCGTCGCGCGTGCCGGGCAAGTCGCATATGTGCGGCCATGACGGACACACCGCCATCCTGGCATCCCTCGGTCGGCAGTTGGGGCGCGAGCGGCCTGCAAGTGGCCGCGTCGTGCTGATGTTCCAGCCGGCGGAGGAAACCGGCAATGGCGCAGCCGGCGTCGTTGCCGATCCCCGCTTCGGCGAGATCGCGCCGGATTTCGCTTTCTCGCTGCACAACCTGCCTGGCGTGCCGTTCGGCGAGGTGCGGCTCAAGCCCGGCGTGGTCAACTGTGCGTCACGCGGCATGCGCATCGTGCTGGAGGGCAAGACCGCCCATTCATCCATGCCGGAGACCGGCACCTCGCCGATGCTGGCGATCAGTGAGCTGATGCCGGCGCTGCCGGCGCTCGGGCGCGGAACCTTCGCCGACGACGACTTCTCCATGCTGACCGTCACCCATGCCGCGATGGGCGAAGCCGTGTTCGGCATCGCGCCTGCTCATGCGCAGGTGTGGGCAACGCTGCGCACCCGGCGTGACGAGCGCATGGCGAACCTTTGTGCTGCTGCCGAAGCACTGGTCGCCAGGATCGCGGGCGAGCATCGCCTTACCGCCCGCTGGGACTATCACGAGATCTTCGTCGCCAGCGTCAACGCGCCGGACGCGGTGGAGCATCTGCGGCGCGCGCTCGATGAAGAGGGCGTATCGCACGGCGAAGAGGCCCTGCCGATGCGCGCCTCGGAAGATTTCGGCCTGTTCGGCCATAGTGCCAAGTCGGCGATGTTCTTCCTCGGTGCGGGCGAGCGGCACCCCGCCTTGCACAATCCCGACTATGACTTTCCCGACGACCTGATCCCGATCGGGTCGAGGATCTTCATGCGCACGGCACGCAATCTCCTGGGTTGACCTCCGCCAACTCCAACGCCGAAAGGAACATGCAATGCCAAAGATACCGAAGAACACGATTTGCCTTTGGTTCGACAAGGACGCCGAGGCTGCGGCGCGCTTCTACGCAGAGACCTTTCCCGACACCAGCGTGGGCGCCGTTCACCGTGCGCCGAGCGATTTTCCGTCCGGCATGAAAGGCGACGTGTTGACGGTCGAATTTACCGTCGCCGGCATTCCCTGCATCGGATTGAACGGCGGCTCCACATTCAAGCAGAACGAGGCCTTCTCGTTCCAGATCGCCACCGACGATCAGCAGGAAACCGACCGCTACTGGAATGCCATCGTCGGCAATGGCGGCCAGGAGAGCGTGTGCGGCTGGTGCAAGGACAAATGGGGCGTGTCCTGGCAAATCACGCCGCGCACGCTGACCGAGGCCACGGCGGCCGGCGGCGAGGAAGCCAAACGCGCCTTTGATGCGATGATGGAGATGACGAAGATCGACGTCGCGGCGATCGACGCAGCCCGGCGCGGCTGACCTCGATCGGGGCTGAGTTGCTATCTGACCTTGATGACGACCTTGCCCTTGGCGCGTCCTGTTTCGACATAGGCCAGCGCCTCATTGGTCGCCTCGAAGGGAAATATCCGATCGACGACCGGGCGGATCGCGCCGGATTCGATGAGCGATGCGATCTTGCTCAGCTGCTCGCCCTGCGCCCACATGAAAAGGAACGAGAACGTCACGCCACGGCGCTTGGCTTTCGCTCGAATACCGCGGCTCAGCAGGCGAAGCACCAGCCTCAGCACCACGTTCAGTCCCTTTTCCCTGGCAAATTCCGGATCCGGTGGGCCGGAGATGGAGATGAGCTTGCCACCCGGTTTCAGCACATTCAGTGATTTTTCAAGTGTCTTGGCGTCCTGGCTGTTCAAGACGACGTCGTAGCCCGAAAGGACTTTCTCGAAATCGTCTTTCCTGTAGTCGACGACGATATCGGCGCCGAGCCCCTTGACCAGACCGGCACTCGCCGCGCTGGCGGTGGTCGCAATGGTCGCGCCGAGATGCTTTGCCAGTTGGATGGCGAATGTCCCCACGCCGCCGGAACCGGCTTGAATGAAGACCTTCTGTCCCTTCTTCAGCTTGGCCCTTTCGACGAGCGCCTGCCAGGCGGTCAGGCCGACCAGCGGGATCGAGGCCGCCTCCTCCATGCTGAGGTTCCCGGGTTTCAGGGCCACGTCGGCTTCATCCATGGCTATGAACTCGGCGAACGTCCCGATCCGGCCATCGCGCGGCCGCGCATAGACGTCGTCGCCCAGGTTGAATTTGCGGACTTTCGATCCCACGCGCACAACCCTCCCGGCCACGTCGTGACCCAGGATGAAGGGCCGGCGATAGGGCAGGATCAGCTTGAACTCTCCGGTTTTGACCTTGGAATCGAGCAGGTTCACCGCCGCTGCGTGGACCTCGACCAGGACATCGCTGTCCCCGAGTTTCGGCTCCGGCATTTCGGCTAGCCGCAGAGTGCCGTTCTTGCTGTACTTGTCGACGACGAATGCCTTCATGGCAGTGACTTTCTGAGAGTGATTTTGGTGTGTCGCATGTGCGTGAAATCCTCTGCTCGCTGCGTTCAAACGGGCAGGCGGAATTGTTTCCGCAGGCTCTTGTCGAATATCCCCGCGGGAGCAAAGCGACGCAGCAGGCTGACCTGGCGCGCAGCCTTGCCGGCGGTGTAGCGCCGTTGCGGACGGGCATCGGTCGCTGCCTTGACGACCACGTGCGCCACCACTTCCGGCCGGTCGGCGACAGGCATCACGTCGCGAAGCAGCGCTTCCAGCGTAGCTCGGGCTTGATCGTATTCCTGCAACGGCGAATCCGGCTGGATCCCGTTCTGGTCGAAGACAGTACGAACGAATGCCGGCTCGATGACCGAAACGCGGATATTGAAGGCGCGAACCTCGTGGTCGAGCGATTCCGAATAGCCCTCGAGCGCGTGCTTGACCGCCGAATAATGCGCTGAATACGGCGCCGGCACCAGTCCCAGCACAGAGCCGATATTGATGATGTGCCCCTCGCCACGCTGCCGCATCGACGGCAGCACCGCATTGGTCATGCGGATGACGCCGAACAGATTGACGTCGAACAGAGCCTGCACCTGGGCAATCGAGAATTCCTCGGCGCCTCCAAGCTGGCCGACCCCGGCATTGTTGACCAAGAGGTCGATCCGGCCGGTCTGCGAGAGCACCGTCGAAACGAGTGCGGCAACGGCCTCACTGTCGGTCACGTCGCAGATCAGCATGGTCACCCCGTCCGGATCGTTGCCGGCCTTGCGCCGGCTGGTTCCGAAGACGGTGAACCCGGCCCGCGCAAGGGCTTCGGCACTGGCGCGGCCGATGCCCGAAGAGGCCCCGGTCACAACGGCGGTTTTTCCGGCATTCGTTTTCATTTCGTGCTCCAAACTCATGGGGGGCTAGCTTTTTTTCATCCGTTAAATTACAGTCGTAATATCAGATTATGACCATAATGCAATAGCAGAAAGGAATAGCAGCCATGCGCTACGAAAAGGGCAGGAAGGACGCGTCGCGCGGCCGGATCCTGGAGGTCGCCGCGGAACGCTTTCGGAAAAACGGCATAGCGGCGTCCGGACTGGCAACCATCATGGGCGACGCCGGGCTGACGAACGGGGCTTTCTATCCCCACTTTCAATCAAAGGCGGCGCTTGTCCGTGAAACGGTCGCTGCAGCTCTCGAGGATCAGTCCGACGAGATACGGCAAGCATTGGCCTCCGGCGGCTTGGCAATGGCCATAGACACATATCTGTCGGCGGCGCATCGGGATAACCCCGGGAAGGGCTGCGCCTCTGCCGCCTTGCTGGCGGAAATCGCCCGTGAGCCACCCGAAACGCGTCAGCTTTATACCGAGCGTTTGCTGACCCAGGTACGCCAGGTGTCGGTAGAGCTGCCGCCGCAAACTCCTGATCCGGAGGGCGTTGCGTTCGCTATCTTTGCGACCCTCATTGGCACGCTTCAGCTGGCCCGTGCCGTGGAGGGAACGGAATTGTCGGATCGTATCCTTGCGGCAGGGAAAGCTGCGGCGCGCGCGCTGATCGAGCAGAGTTAAGGGCATACCACGCGTGGGCACGTCAAAGTCATTCTCATGCGGTATGACGCCCAGCCCCGCATCGGCCCCTTGGCAGGAACAGCACCGCCCGTATGATGATCAGATGCGCGCCCGCTCTTCAGGTGCCGCGACCGAAGGACCTGGCGTCCTTGGCCAGCACCAGCTCGGCATCGTCGGTAACATAGCTGACATAGCGATAGTCGCGGATGAAGCTGATCTGACCTTCCCGCCACTCCAGCCACATGAAATGATGCGGTTTCTGGTCGGCATGGCTTTCGAACACAGCGATCACCTCGCGGCCGTCGAGCCAGGCCGGCGTCAGCCACACGCGGTCGCTTTTGGCGTAGATCGTGAAGAACATGCCGACATCCGCCGCACCCGAGCGCGTCGCATGCAGGGACTGATGAAGCCTGACGTCGTCGGCAAGCAGGGCGCGCAAGCCGTCCCAATCGCGCTGGTTGAACAGGGTCGCATAACGGACCACGGCGGCCGACGCGATACGCGCATCGGGAGCCGAGCTGGCCTGCGCACTGACTTCCCTAAGCCGGGCGCGGCCGCGCGCCAAGTGCCCTTTCACCGCATCGACCGTGATGCCGAGCAAAGCAGCGATCTCGGCCAGCGGCTCGTCGAGCACATCTCTGAGGATGACGACGCTGCGCTGGAGCAGCGGAAGCTCCGCGAAGCGCGACACTGCGGTCTGTATAGCTTGCCTGCGCATCAGCGTCTCCACCGGATCGGCTTTGGTGTCGTCGGCAATTTCAAGCGCCGCCTCGATAGGCTCCGCCGCGCGGATCGCGCGGCTGCGCAGCAGGTCAAGCGCACGGTTGTGGGCGACGCGGAACAGCCAGGGCCTGAGCTGCGGCACCTCGCCCAGCTCATTCAGCGCAACGAAGACCCGCGCAAACGTGTCCTGCACGACATCCTCGCCGTCGATGACCGAGCCCATCAGGCGCGCGCAATAGCGGTGCAGCTCTGGCCGCATGGCGGCGGCAAGGGCAAGCAGCCCTTCCCGTCGGTCGCGGTCCACGGCAGTATCTCGTTCGCTCAAGCCGCAGCCCCCTCCATCACGGTTACGCCCGCGTCGCCATTGAGGCCGAAGACGATCCCCTCGGCATATTGCGGGTCTTCCAGCACGGAAACCACCCTGTCGCCGAAGGTTCGGGGCGGCATCGGCGCACCGAAGCGGGTGACGAATTGTTCGGGCGTGATGCCCATGGATCCGGAATAGGCGCCGGCCGCCGCATCGCCTGTTCCGGTGCCGAGGATCATCTGCCGCGGCACGATCGCCTGAAAGCGGATGCCGAGCTTCTTCTCCTGCGAAACGCCGTTGGCGTACTTCGCCATGAACCACAGCATGCGCTTGGCGCCGCCATAGCCCCCCGACAACTGCGACCCGGTGACGGCGGCACCGCTCGATCCCACCAGAACACGGCTGCCCGGCTTGAGCGGCAGGTTGAGCGCCGCCTGCAGCCAGTATAGCCCGGCCTTGACGTCGGTTTCCCAGGCGATTGAAAAATCTTCCCAGCTCAGTTGGTCCAACCGGCCCATCCGGGGCGTGGCACCAGCATTCAGGACCACGACGTCAGGACGAACCTCGCTAAGAATGCGATAGGCCGCGCCCTCCTCCGCAACGTCGGCGCGGATAGTGGCGACCCCAAGCCGCGCACCGACCGCATCCAGCGCCTCGACGCCACGGGCAACGACGGTCACGCTGGCGCCCTGTTCGACCAGCGCCTCGACCAATCCGAGGCCAAGCCCACGGCTGCCACCGGTGACCACGATTTCTTTATTCCTGAGGCTCATCGACCCTGCTCCTTAGCTTCACTGTAGCTAAGACGTTTGAGGGTCGGAAAAAGAGCCAAGGTTTGGCGAGGCGCGCTGTCGCGGCGACGATCCGCGACATGCCGGCAATACTGGCGATCGGGCGGAAAGCTGCCTGTCCGCTTTCGGCCTAAAATGCGATGCCCGATATTGGACGCAGTAAGGTTAGAGGCTGCCGGCGATGAAAGCGCTGCCGGTCCATGCTGCAGCATCCCAGCCGGATATGTTCAGAAGTCGAGAGCGACCATCATGCCGCGGACTTCGGCCATTTCCAGCAGCAGGTCTTGGAGTCTTTCGTCCAGTGCGGCACCGGTCAGCGCCAGAAGCTCGGTGACGCTCTCTCTCATCGATATGACGGCGGCGCCTGTCTTCTCGGCGAGCAGCCGTCCGATGGCAGCTCGGATCAGGTCGTCCTGATCAGACATTGCTTCACCTCCCAACGCACTGCAACCTCCCCTTGCTTTCCATGCCTCACCGCCGCTTTCGACAACAGGGCGTGATTTCCCATACCGTATGATTTTTGATGCGACATCGGGCAGCTTTGCTCATGCCAGCAGATCGTCTCGATGAGCCCGCCAGTCGTTCAACACCGACAATGAGGGCAGGAGCGAAAAATGGCCGGGCTGGACCGTTTCAACCGCTGCAAGCAGTGCCAGAGGCACTTCGTGCCGATAAAGCCCAATGCACACGCCCCCTTTGGCCGTTGCCGGCAATTCCGTGACGGTGTCGAAAATCGAAAACGTACCCGTTGGCTCTTCCACGATTTCGAAACGCCCCACCCCAAACCTCCCTCTGCACAAAAGTAGCGACCAACGCGGACATCCCCCTAGTGGTTCCCTAGGCTGGCAGTTTTTTTCGCGCCTTGGTTGTAGCGCATGCCGGCAGGACAGTCATGCCCGCAGGGCGCGCAGTCAAAAATCGCTACGCACATTTTAAATCTTGACGCGTGTCAATTTTTTATAAAACATGCGCAAACGCCGGCATGGCATCGGCCGGCGCTCTGGGAGGAGCAATGCCTGACATCGAAAAGCGCCCGAACCGGGGCGGCAGTCCGCACATCCCCAAGCTGGCAGCAGTCCGTTGGCGGATCGTCGCGCCAGGGGCCGGGGTCGCTTGCGCGCCGTCGGACATTGCAGTCGCCGGACGGCGACATCGATGCAGCCCATAAAACAATCAGGAGGAGGAAAAACCATGCGCATGTTCAATTGCCTGAAACTCGGCACGAGCCTGCTTGGCGCCGGCATGCTTGCAACCATCGTCTCGGCACCCGCCCACGCCGAGGATGCGGCGAAAGTCGCCGCCATCGTCAAAGGCCTCGACAATCCATTCTTCCAGACCATGCAGAAGGGCATCGAGGAGCAGGCCAAGGCCAACGGCGTCAGTGTCAGCGTCCAGGCCGCCGCCAACATGGGTGACGCCACCGGCCAGGCCGACCGCCTGACCGCCATGGCCATGCAGGATTTCGATTGCTACCTGGTCAACCCGATCAGCGTCTCCAACCTCGTCCAGGCGCTGGTGCCGGTCGCCCAGAAGAAGAAGCCGATCGTCAACATCGACTCGACCATCGACCCCGAGCAGGCCAAGGCCGCCGGCTTTGCCGTCTCGACCTATATCGGCACCGACAACGTCGCCGCAGGCGTGCTGGCCGGCGAAGAGATGCTGAAGCTGGTGCCTAAGGGTTCCAAGGTCGCGCTGGTCGCCGGCATCGTCGGCGATGTCGGCTCCAACGCCCGCATCAAGGGCTTCAGGCAGGCCGTCGAAGGCAAGCTCGAAATCGTGGTGATGGTCAGCGCTGACTGGGATCGCGAAAAGGCGTTGACCGCCGCCACCGATATCCTCGCCGCCCATCCGGACCTCGCCGGCTTCTTCGCCGCCAACGACATCATGGCCCTTGGCGTCGAGCGCGCCGTGCGGACGTCGGGCAAGGACGTCAAGGTGATCGGCCTAGACGGCATTGTCGATGCGCTGAAGTCGATCGCATCAGGCGAACTCACCGCCACCGTCGCCCAATATCCCTACGTCGTCGGCGCCATGGGCCTCGAAGCCTGTGCGGTCGCGGCCAAGGGCAAGGAACTGCCGGCCAACGTGCCGGCACCTGTGCTGTTGATCAACAAGGACAATGCCGAAGCGTCGCTGAAGAATTTTCCGCGTCCCGGCGGCGACTATCCCGATCCCTTCCGCGAGATGCTGAAGTGAGCACACCTGCAGACAACGCGCCCGCCGCCCATTCGGCGGGTGCGGAGGAGAGCCGTCCCTCCCTGGCGGCTCTCCTCCTCGATCCCTCCTTCTGGGCCGACTGGGCATCCGTCGTCGGCCTGGTCGGCCTCGTCATCGTCTTCGGCATCGCCCAGCCGGTCTTTCTCAGCGTCGCCAATCTGCAGGCGCTGCTGCTGGCGGCTGCGATCCTGGTCGTGCTGTCGATCGGCCAGACCTTCGTCATCGCCACCTCGGGCATCGATCTGTCGTTGGCGGCAGCCGTCATGCTCGGCGCCATCATCCTCGGCCTCGTCAATGCCGCCGGCTACGGCATCTTCATCGCCTGCGTGCTCGCGATTCTCGCCACCAGCGCGGTGGGCTTCCTCAACGGGCTGATCATCACAGCAGGCAAAATCCCCGATTTCGTGGTGACGCTCGGCACGCTGTCGGGCATCACTGGCCTTGGCCTCATCCTGTCGGGCGGTGAACCGACCATGGTCGGTTCGACCTTTCTGCTCAGGCTCGCTTCCGGCTCGTTCGGACCGTTCGGCTATCCCGTATGGGTGGCGATCGCAGCCGTCAGCGTCGCCCATATCGCGCTCTACCACACGCGCTTCGGCGTGCATCTGCTGGCCACCGGCGGCCAGGCCGAAAGTGCCGGCGCGCTCGGCATCCGCACCAACCGGGTCAAGATCGCCGCCTATACGATTTCCGGTCTCTGCGCCGGCGTCGCGGCCATTCTCCTGGTCGCCCGCATCGGCTCGGCCGAACCGCAGATCAACACCAGCCTGCTCTTGAATTCGGTGGCGGCGGTGGTGCTGGGCGGCGTCAGCCTGTTCGGCGGCCGCGCCAGCATTCTTGGGCCCGCCATCGGCGCGCTGATGCTCACGGCACTCGTCAATGGCCTGACCTTGCTCAATGTGTCGGCTTTCTACCAACCGCTTGCCGTGGGAGCCATCGTGGTGCTGGCGGCGCTGATCATGCGGTATCAGAAATGAGCGCTCCCCATCACATCCCCGCCGCTGAGGCGATCATCGCCTGCGAAGGGCTGAGCAAGCATTTCGGCGGCATCCGCGCCTTCACCGACGTCGCCTTCCAGGCCCGCCGCGGCGAGGTCACCGCCGTGATCGGCGACAATGGCGCCGGCAAGTCGACGCTGGTCCGCAGCCTGGTCGGCGTGCATCAGCCCGACGCCGGCGATCTGTTCTTCGACGGCCAGGCGCGGCCCTTCGCCAATCCCGACGAGGCGCGCAAGGCCGGCATCGAGACCGTGCACCAGAACCTGGCGCTGATCGACGAACTGACGGTCGCGCAGAACCTGTTCCTCAACCGCGAGATCGTGCGCCGCATCGGTCCCTTCGCTTTCCTCGACCGCAAGGCGATGAAACGCGAGGCCCGTTCCATGCTGTCGCGCCTGTCGATCAACGTGCCGTCGATCAACCAGCGTGTGCGGCGCCTGTCGGGCGGCCAGCGGCAGGCGATCTCGATCTGCCGCGCTGTCGGCTCCGGCGCCAAGCTGGTGGTGATGGACGAACCGACGGCAGCGCTTGGCGTGCAGGAGACGGCCAATGTCGAGGCGCTGATCCGGCGCCTGCGCGAGCAGTCGGTCTCAGTCATCCTGGTCAGCCACAATTTCGATCAGGTCCGCCGCCTGTCCGACCAGATCTGGGTGATGCGGGCGGGAAAGATGGCGGCGACCGTGCGCGCCTCGGAGACATCAGGCAACGAGCTCGTCGCGCTGGTCACCGGCGCGGCATAGTCCTGCAGCATCAGACTTGAAATCAAAGGGAGTTTGCCGGTGGCACCAATTCGTGTCGGACTTATAGGTCTTGGAGAGGTCGCCCAGTCGATCCATCTGCCGGTGCTGAGCGATCAGCGCGAGCGCTGGGTGATCGCGGGCGTGTACGACGTGTCGCCCAGCCTGGTGGCGCTGTGCACCTCGCAACACCCGACGGCAAGAACCTTCGAGACGGCCGAGGCGCTAATAGCGTCACCCGACATCGACGCGGTGTTCGTGCTGTCATCCGACGACACCCACAGCCGCTTCGTGCACGCGGCGATTGCCGCCAACAAGCACATCCTGCTGGAAAAGCCCGCCTGTCTGACGGTGCGCGAGATCGACGATCTGCTGGCGCTGATGCCGGGCTACGACAAGACCCTGTTCGTCGGCTATATGCGCCGCTACGCGCCGGCATATCTGGCCGCCAGGGACGAGCTGCCGGCCTTCGCCGACATCACCCATGTCCGCATCTTCGACCTGATCTCGGAGGGCCGGCATTTCCTCAAGAAGAGCCAGAACGTCCTCTATCCCGACGACATAGACCCGGCCCTGCTGGCGCGTGGTGCCAAGGAGCGCGACGCGCTGATCCGCGAAGTCGTCGGTGCCGACGCGCCGGCCGACCTGGTGCGCGCCTATCGCGGGCTGACGGCGCTTTCCTCGCACCACATTTCGGCGATGCGCGGGCTGATCGGCGAGCCGGCGCGCGTGCTGGCCGCGCACCGCACCAATGGCGGCGCCAACACATCGGTCACCTTCGACTATGGCCATTTCGCTTGTCTCTACGACGCGGTGGTCGACGATCTCGGCCTGTTCGACGCAATGATCGAGGTGCGCTCCAACACCAGGCGCGTGCGCATCATCTACGACACGCCCTACATCCGCAGCCTGCCGACGCGGCTGGAGGTCACCGATGCCGGCCCGCTCGGCCCGGTGACGAAAGCCTTCGGCCCTCTCTACGGCGATGCTTTCTCGAATGAACTCGAGATTTTCCACCGCCACATCGCCGAAGGAACAAAGCCGCTGACCGACCTCGCCGATTCCCGCCGCGACCTGGCGCTGATGGCCGAAATCATCGAGCGTATGAAGGAGAGCGGCCAGCGTTGAGGCGCTCCCTACTGCCCTACTGCCCTACTGCCCTACTGCCCTACTGCCTTATTTCCCGCAGTGATGATCGTTGATCTTGTTCAATGCATTCGCGTCGGGTCCAACGCGATGGTAGGAGCACGCGCCAGCCGCCGTCGTCACCAACTGCTGATCGTAGTAGTGCGGGCCGCCGAACAGGATATCGATGAGATCGCCTTCGGCGGGAACGTAGCGTTCGGAGTGGACCCGGCGGTCGTGATGCCGGTCGCCAGCCAAGGCCGGGGCGCAAAGACTCGCGCCCGTAGCAACCGCGAGAGCCAGGATCGCAACGCATTTCGTGGTCATCGGCACACCCTTCTGGCCATTCCGGAATCGCACCATACATCCAAAACCGCCAGCCGGACAAAAGTTCCGAGAAGACCGCGATAGGCCCTTGCCGAAGCCTGCGGCCTCGCTCATCCATGGTGCGTGGAAATGTGGGATCCGTGATGACCGACGCCAGCCTTCACCTCGTCGAAGCGACGATCGACCAACTGCGCCGCGCGCTCGATGACGGCACCGTCACCAGCGTCGAACTGGTCGGGGCGTATCTGAGGCGCATCGCGCATTTCGACAGGCACGGCATCAGCCTCAATGCCGTCCCGGTGCTCAACCCTGACATGTTCGAGGAAGCCGCCGCCTCCGACCGGCGCCGCCGCAACGGCGCCGTGCTCGGACCGCTCGACGGCATCCCCTACACCGCCAAGGACAGCTACAAGGTTGCAGGCCTGACGGTGGCCGCCGGCTCGCCGGCCTTCGAGCATCTCATTGCCAATGAGGATGCCTTCACCATCGCCCGGCTGCGCGCCGGCGGCGCCGTGCTGCTCGGGCTGACCAACATGCCGCCAATGGCCAATGGCGGCATGCAGCGGGGTGTCTATGGCCGCGCCGAAAGTCCGTACAATGGCGATTATCTCACCGCCGCCTTCGCATCGGGTTCGTCCAATGGCTCCGGCACGGCGACAGCGGCCAGCTTCTGCGCCTTCGGGCTTGGCGAGGAAACCTGGTCGTCCGGACGGGCGCCGGCCACCAACAATGCGCTGGTCGCCTACACGCCGTCGCGCGGCGTCATTTCGGTGCGCGGCAACTGGCCGCTGGTGCCGACCATGGATGTCGTCGTGCCGCACGCGCGCAGCGTGCCCGACATGCTCGAACTGCTCGACGTGATCGTCGCCGACGATCCCGAGGCGCGAGGCGATTTCTGGCGCGCGCAGCCTTGGGTCAAGCTGCCGAAAAGCTCCGATGTGCGGCCGCCCCGTTATACCGATCTCGCACTGGCGGGGTCGTTGAAAGGCAAGCGCCTGGGCGTGCCCAGAATGTATATCGGCCGCGACAGCGAGGCCGATGCGCCGATCGAAACCCGCGCCTCGGTGCTTGCCCTGTGGGAGCAGGCAGCGGCCGATCTCGCGCGGCTTGGCGCCGAGGTGGTCGAGGTCGATTTCCCCGTCGTCTCCAACTACGAGCGCGACCGCCCCGGGGCGCGCACCATGGTCGAGCGCGGGCTGGTGCCGCAGGACTTCGCCGAGCGCGAACTCTGGGATCTCAGCATCTGGGGCTGGGACGACTTTTTGCGCGCCAATGCCGACCCGGCCGTGCCCGATCTCGTCTCCGTCGACGGCCCAAAGATCTTCCCGCAGCCGCCCGGCACGCTGCCCGACCGCTATGAGGGCGGCTTCGATCTGAGAGAATATGTGGAACGGGCCCGGTCCGGCGTCACGCCGTTCGCAGACATTCCAACGCTGGAAGACGGACTGAAGGGCCTCGAAGCAACAAGGCGGATCGATTTCGAGGTCTGGCTGGACGGCCAAGACATCGACGCCGTGGTGCTGCCCGCCGCCGCCGATGTCGGACCGGCCGATGCAGACATCGACGAGGCATCCGCCGCCCTTGCCTGGCGCAATGGCACCTGGGTCGCCAACGGCAATCTGGTCTGGCGCCATTTCGGCATCCCGACCGTCACCGTGCCGATGGGAACCATGGCCGATATCGGCATGCCGGTCGGCCTGACCTTCGCCGGTAAGGCCTATGACGACGAAAGGCTGCTGCGCATGGCCGGCGACTACGAACTGTCGACCCGGCGCCGCACCCTGCCCCCACGCACGCCGGAACTGACTGAAGATGTATTTTCCCGCCGGCCCACGCAAACCGGTAACGGCAAGGCACCTCCGCTCGTCATCGCGCTTGCCGCCGAGACGCGCACGACCGGCGATCAGGACGAGATCACCATCACCCTCGACCTGCCGATCGACGCCGAGGCGGAACACGCCAGCGTCAAGGTGCATGTCAACGGCGAGCCTGTCGCCATGCAGCGAAGCGGAGCGCGCTGCTGTGGACAGGCATTGGTTCCGGCCGCAGAGCACCAGCGGTTCCACAGCGTCTGGCGTGGCTCGTATGGCTCGATCGTGACGGCTATTGTGCGGCTGGAGGATGGGCGCAGCGCCGGCGCCTATCTGGTTACGGGCGGGATTGGATGAACGCCAGCAGCTAGGAAGGCAGCGAAGTCAGCCATTCTTCCCAAAATTCCTGCTGCATATGGACGAAAACCGGAACCACGTCGACGCCATCATCAAATATGTCGACCAGATCGCTCTCTTGCGGAAATTGCCCCGTCTTCACCTTGCAGGCTATCAATCCGCGACTTTTCTCCATCACGGTATTTTCCGGATAAACATTGGCGCTTGCTCCGTAACAGAAGGGTAGCAGGCCATCGACTTCGAGTGCCTGACGGATTTGGAACAGAGCCTCGAAAAAGTCTTCCTCTTCTGCCTCGATCACCTTGTCCCGATAACTGCATTTCAGATTGCAGGCAGCGCCGTTCACGTGCAGCGTGAACACGGCTTGCTCGTCGTCACCAACGGAACCTGCTCCGATCAGAAAAACAGTACGCTGATGGTCCATCTCATCCCCCTCGCCATGTGACGGGATGGTAGTACGACAACGGCCGCTTTCCAGCATGGCAGGGATTGGGACGCGGCCGCACTCCCTGCCGTCGTCATCCGCTGGCCGGGCGTCCCGCCGCAAAGGCAAGGTCCCGCCGAATGACATCCCGCTTGTCTTGCGACAGACCGGCAAGCAGCTTTTCATCGAGGCAGCCTGCTCGGATGAGATGAGTGAAGACATAAAGGAGCTGCGAATAGCGGTAGTCGAACGTCCGATCGATATCCCGCCGCTGTTCACGCAAATAGGCTTCCAGCTCCCACATCTGGGAGGGAACCGTCACCGCACTGGCCTTGCTCTTGAATTCGGCCATCGTCTTTGCGAGGGCCGCCTCAAGAGCCTTATCGAAGGCGTGGCGGGCGAGCTTCTTTTCGGAAGCGGACCAACTGGAATCGTTCATTGGATATCTCCGTAGATTTCCTGTGAATTCCATCAGATTTTCACGAACTTCGCCTGCTTCTACCCCCGCGCCGCCCAAAGCAAACCCCGCTCCACCATCAGCGCCATTTCCGGCACCGCGAACTCATCCGCCGTGTGACCAAGGGAACTGTAGAAAACCTTCCCCGCCCCATAGCGCCGTTTCCAGACGACCGGCATGACAACGCCGCCGATGCCCGGAAAATGCGCGTCGGTGAAGGTGGTGGTCGCCAGCACCTCATTGCTCGGGTCGACATGCATGTAATATTGCTCCGACCGGTAGGCGAAATCGCTGATGCCTTTTGTGATCGGATCGTCCGGCCGGGTGATGGCGACGTGATAGTCGATGATGTTGCCGGGATGCGCCACCCATTGGCCGCCGGTCATGAACTGATAGTCGGGCTCGTTGCGGAAACTGTCGCCCATAGTGCCGTGGAAACCGCCGAGCCCGCTTCCCCCGCGAACCGCAAGCGTCAGGTTCTGCAACTCGGCCTTTTCGATCGTCGACATCGTGATGACGGGCACGATGAGATCGAAGGAAGCAAGCTCCGGACCGGCGAACATCGCCGTGCCCTCACCCAGCGTGACGTCGAAGCCGTTTCGCTCAAGCAAGGTGCGAACGAGCTTCGCGCTCTGCTCCGGCGTATGGCCCTCCCAGCCGCCCCAGGCGATCAAGGCCTTCTTTGGCATTGTGTACCTCCCTGGAAAACTCGGCCCTGATCGATCCGGCGTCAGCGCCAGCCCAGCGCTGGAGCGACATGGGTCAGGATCGCCTCGATGACATGCGCGTTGTAGTCGACGCCGAGCTGGTTTGGAACGGTGAGCAACAGCGTATCCGCCTCGGCGATCGCCTCGTCCTGCGCCAATTCCTTGATCAGCACATCCGGCTCGGCCGCGTAGCTGCGCCCGAAAATCGCCTTGGTGTTCTCCTCGATGAAGCCGATCTGGTCGCGGCTCTCATTGCCGCGGCCGAAATAGGCGCGGTCGCGATCGTCGACCAGCGCGAAGATGCTGCGGCTGACCGAGACGCGCGGCTCGCGCTTGTGGCCGGCTGCCTTCCAGGCCTCGCGATAGATGCGGATCTGCTCGGCCTGCTGGATGTGGAACGGCTTGCCGCTCTCGTCGAATTTGAGCGTCGAGCTCTGCAGGTTCATGCCGAGCTTGGCTGCCCATTCCGACGTGGCGTTGGTAGCCGCACCCCACCAGATCCGCTCGCGCAAACCCTCCGAATGCGGCTCGAGGCGCAAGAGGCCGGGCGGGTTGGGGAACATTGGCCGTGGATTGGGCTGGGCGAACCCCTCGCCGCGCAGCGTCTCGAGGAAGACCTCGGCGTGGTGCCTTGCCATGTCGGCGTCGCTCTGCCCTTCCGGCGGCGCGTAGCCAAAATGGCGCCAGCCATCGATCACCTGCTCGGGCGAGCCACGGCTGATGCCGAGCTGCAGGCGCCCGCCGGCGATGATGTCGGCGGCACCGGCATCCTCGGCCATGTAGAGCGGGTTCTCGTAGCGCATGTCGATGACCGCGGTGCCGATCTCGATGCGGCTGGTCCTGGCGCCGACCGCCGCCAGCAGCGGGAACGGCGACGCGAGCTGGCGGGCGAAGTGATGCACGCGAAAATACGCGCCGTCCGCGCCCAGCTGCTCGGCGGCGACAGCCAGCTCTATGGATTGCAAAAGCGCGTCCGAAGCCGAGCGCACTTGCGATTGCGACGAGGGCGTCCAGTGCCCGAACGACAGGAACCCGATTTTCTTCATAATCATGCGATATAAGGATGCGCGTCAGGCTTCAATGCAAAAGAGATTTTTTGGCGCCCGGATCAAGGCTCATGCATCGCTATTCTCGAAGGCGCCAATGCCTTGTGCGATCAGGTTGGTCGCCATCACCAGCGAGACGATTGCCCCGGAATTGAAGACGACGACCCACCATTTTCCGCCGGTCAGGAAGCCATAGCCGTCGGCGACGGCCAGTCCCCAGTCGGCCGATGGCGGCTGAATGCCGAGGCCGAGAAAGCTCAGCGTCGCGATCGAGAAGAACGCGTAGCCCAGCCTTGTGACGAGTTCGATGAGGATCGTTTCCCTGATGTTGGGCAGGATCTCCAGGAACATGATGGCGAGCGGGCCTTCACCGCCAAGCCGCGCGGCGCTGACATAGTCGCGCTGCTTCTGCTCACGCACGGCGGCGCGAACGGTGCGCGCCACCAGCGGCGCGTAGGCGATGCCGATCACCAGGATGACGGTCAGGTTCGACGGGCCGATCGCCACCAGCGTCATGGTGACGAGAACGATGAACGGAAACGCCATCAGCGTATCGAGCAGCCGCGCGCCGATGGCATCAGTGAGGCCCTCGAAATAGCCGAGCACCAGGCCGATGATGCTGCCGGCGGCAACCCCGGCCAGCGTCGCCAGCGGCGCAACCAGCAGGATGTCGCGCGAACCGACGATGATGCGGGACAGCACATCGCGGCCGAGCTGATCGGTCCCGAACCAGTGCAGCGCATCGGGCGGCGTCAGCGTCGCCAGGAAATCCTCGGCATAGGGATCGTAGGGAACGAAGAGGTTGCCTGCTATGGCGCAAGCGACCCAGAACAAAAGCAGCAGCAATCCGACCACGACCGACGGCGGCAATCCGGCGAAAGCACTGCGAATCCGGCGCACTGCCGAAAAGCCCGCCACGGCGCGCTGCAGTGCGGGAAACTCGGCCAGATCCGTCATGGCGAGGTCCGGCGGCGTTGCCGCGGATCGAGCAGCGCCAGCAAGAGGTCGCCGGCCGCCGCCGACAGCACGAAGATGGCCGCCATCACCAATACGCCTGCCTCCAGCATCGGGAAATCACGGGCCTTGGCCGCGTTCAGGACCAGATTGCCAAGTCCCTGGATGCCGAACAACGCCTCGATCACCACCAGCCCACCCAGCATGTATCCGGTCTGCGTCGCCAGCACCGCGACGGTCGGCGTCAGCGCATTGCGCAGCACGTGCCGAAAGATGATCTCGCGCCGCTCGAGCCCTTTCAGGACGGCGGTGCGCGTGTAATCGGCGGCGATCGCCTCGATCACGCCTGCTCGCGTCATCCGGGCGATATAGCCGGAAAGGTTCAGCACCAGCGGCAGCGCCGGCAGGATCAGATAATAGCCATGCGTCCAGAAGCCCGCGCCATCGGGCGCAACTCCGGAGATCGGGAACCAGTTCAGCCACAGGCCGAAAACGATGAGCAGCATCAGGCCGGAAACGAAATCAGGCACAATGCCGAAGGAGACGCCCGCCATCACGATCAGCCGGTCGATGAGGCGGCCCGCATTGAGACCGGCGATGACGCCGGCACCAACGCCGAGCGGAACGAGGAAGAGCAAAATAATCCCGGCAAGCGCCGCGGAGCGCTTGAGGCTTTCCAGCACGAAGGGCGCCACCGGCCCGCGCATCGACAGCGAGGTGCCGAAGTCACCGGTGACCGCTTTGCTGAACCAGAGCCAATACTGGACGAGAACCGGCTGGTCGGCGCCTAGCCGCTTGTTCAGTTCCGCCACCGCTTGCGCGTCGGCAAAAGGCCCGAGCATGACACGGCCCACATCGCCGGGCAGGACCTGCCCGGCGAAGAACACCAGAATGCTGACCAGCCACAGGGTGAGGACAAGTGTGCCCACACGCGCTGACAGAATGCGACCGGTCAGCATGTCGCGATCATGCCTGGACGAAGGAAACGCGGTCGAGCAGGAGATGCGAAATCGCGGTGAAGCGCACGCCCTCGACCTTGGAGCTGACGATGCGGCTGTATTGCGAGAAGTAGCTGATGATCGCCGGCGTCTCGTCGAGCAGCAAGGTCTGGATCTTGCGGGCAACAAGGCGCTGTGCCTGCAGGTCGCGCGCCTTCGAGTAGTCAAGCAGCAGCGCGTCATAGGCCGGGTTGTTGAAATGTGCCGCGTTCCAAGCTCCCGAACTCTTTAGCGTGGCGTTGAGGAAGATGTCGGGCGTGCCGCGGTGGCCATAGTCGGTGATGCCGAGCACCGAATCCAGCCATGGCGAACTGCCGAACGTCGCCGAGCCGTAATAGGCGTCCTGCGGCAGGACATTGAGCTTGACGTCGATGCGGGCCTTCTTGGCGAAGTTCTGGATGATGACCGCATAGTCGGGAATGTCATAGGCGCGTTCGGTGGTCAGCGTCACCTCGAAGCCGTTGGGCACGCCCGCCTCGCCAAGCAGCCGCTTGGCCTCGGCAATGTCCTGCTTGCGCTGCGGCACCGATGGATCGGCCGAGGGGAAGATCGGCGCGAACGGCGTGTCGTTGCCGACGATGGCGCGGCGCTTGAGCAGGCCCTTGACCACAGCCTCTCGGTCGATCGTGAGCGCCAGCGCGCGGCGGATGCGCTTGTCGGTAAACGGCGCCTGGTCGGTCCTGAGATGCACCTGGTCGTGCGAGCTCGCCTGCACGCTCAGCAGCTTGAAGTTGGGATTGCCCTCGATCGCCAGCTCCAGCCGCGTCGTGCTCGGGATGACGTCGAGCTGGCCGGCCTGCAAAGCCAGCACCTGTGCCTGCTCGTCGTCGAAGAACTTGATCTCGATCCGGTCGGGCAGCGCCTTGTCGCCCCAGTAATTCTCATTGCGCACGAAGCTGGCGCCTTGCTTGGGGCGGAAGGATTCGAGCTTGAACGGACCGGTGCCGTTAAAAGTCTTCTCGAAATCACCGGCATAGTCGGCAGGCAGGATGACGGCATTGTAGACGTCGGAGGAGACATAGAACGGGAAGTTGCTGTTCGGACCGTCGAGATCGAAGGCGACGGTTTCGTCGTCGACCAGCTTGGCGCCGCCCTTGGAAAGGATGCCCTTGTAGGCGGACAACGCCGACGAGCCGCTGGCCGGATCGACCAGCCGCTCGAAGCTCGCCACAACGTCTTTGGCGGTGACCGCGCGGCCATCGTGGAATTTTACCCCTTGCCGCAATTTGAAGGTCCAGCGGCTGGCTGTCTCGTTGGCCTCCCAGGACAGAGCCAGCTTCGGCTGCAGACCATCCTTCGGATCGTCGAGGATCAGATACTCGCCGACCTGGCTGATCACCCCGATGCTGGCCGGATCGGTGACCGAAACCGGATCGATCGCCTTGGTCGGCTGGCCGAGCCCGACGCGAACCGTGCCGCCGCCGGCAGCCGCGGCGCGCGCGCCTCCCAATCCCTGCGAGGCGGCAAAGCCGGTCAGGCCGAGCAGTGCGGCATATCTGAGGAGATCGCGGCGCTTGAGAAAGCCGCCCTGATGTTCGTCGACGGCGACATTCCAGATGTCCCCCGACAGATTGCGAACTGCGTCGATATCTCTGCGTCTGGTCATTTTGAAACCCCTGCTTTGAAATGAAGATTGAAAATCTATGCGACGGGCTCGCCGTCGAGATGGATGCGTTCGACGGCCTGCGGATAGAAGGCGATGAGGCCCTTGATCTTCGGCATTTCCTCAATGGGATCCCGGTAGCTCCAGGCGATATCAGGGCGCACTGAACCGTCGCTCAGCAGGCCGGACCAGTAAGAGGCGATGCCCTTGTAGGGACATCGCGTCGTGGTGACGGACGCTGTCAGCCGCTCCAGCCGGATGTCTTCCGCGGGCAGATAAAAACGCGTCGGCAGATGCGTCTCGAACAGCAGCACCGGGCGGTGGCTGTCGGCGATCGGCTCGCCGTCGAACCAGATCTGCAAATGGCTCGAGCTTTGCAGAACATCGATGCGTGCATAGGGATCGCGGGCGTGGACGAAGACTTCCTCTTCCTCCTCGAACCACTGGTCGACGGCCTTCCAGGTGAATGCAATGCGGCCGGCCAGCGGCGCCAGGTTTTCATCCGGCGGCGACACGAACGACCACGCCGCGTTGGCGCTGCGCCTGTCGCCGCTGTCGATATCCCAATAGGCGGTCTCGCCACCGACCGGATGCGGCTCGCGATGCAGCGAAGGTTTCAGCACCGATGGGTCGACCGCTGACGGCGGGAAGAAATAGATCGGCAGGAAATGGTTGGAGCGCAGCACCAGCACGTTGCGGCTGTCGGCGATGGTGCGGCCGCCGAATTTGACGCGCACACGCTTGGGGCTGTGCAGGACATTGACGAGCTGCGGCGCGGTCGCTTCGCGTGGCTGCAATCTTGGTGCGACGGTCATGATCGTTCTTCCGGTCAGGACACGGCACGCGCATTGTCGCGCTGCTCGGCGAAGCGGTTGGCGGGCCGCGCCAGGCCGAAACGGTCGCGCAGCGTTCCCGGCCCGTATTCGGTCGGGAAGACGCCGCGCCGCTGCAGCTCCGGCACCACCTGTTCGGCAAAATTCACCCAGTCTTCTGGCAGCAGCGGGAACATCAGGTTGAAGCCGTCAGCGGCACCCGAAACGAACCAGTCCTGCAACTGGTCCGCGATCTGTACCGGCGTGCCGGCAACCGTCGGCACCGAACCGCTGTTGGCGAGCTTGCGCGCGATCTCGCGCAGGCTGAGATTCTGCTTCGCCCACTGCTTGACCCGGTTGAGCGATGTGCGCCCGCCATTGAACGTGCTTTCGTCCGGCAGCGGCGGCAGCGGCCCGTCCGGCGGGAACAGCGACAGGTCCAACCCGCTCCAGCTCGACAGAAGGTCGATGCCGACCTGATCCGGCAGCAAGGTCTGCAGGTATTCCTGCTTTTCCCGGCCTTCCGCTTCGGAGGCGGCGACGATCGGCAGGATGCCGGGCAGGATCTTGAAGCTCTCCGGCCGCCTGCCGTGGCGGGCCAGCCGCTCGTTGATGTCCTGACGGTATTTGACGCCATCCTGCTTGGTGCTGTAGATGGCGAAGTGCGCATCGGCCTGGGCGGTGGCGAAGTTCTTGCCATCTTCGGACGAGCCGGCCTGGACGATTAGCGGATGGCCTTGCGGCGGCCGCGAGACGTTGAGCGGCCCACGCACCTTGAAGTGCTTGCCCTTGTGATCGATGGGATGGACCTTGTCGGGGTCGGCGAAATGGCCTGACGCCTTGTCGATCAGCAGCGCCTCGTCTTCCCAGCTGTCCCACAGCGCCTTGACGATATCGAGGAATTCGGCCGCGCGTTCATAGCGGAAAGCATGTTCGATATTGCCGTCGCGGCCGAAATTGCGCGCCTCCTCATCCATGGCCGAGGTGACGACGTTCCAAGACGCCCTGCCCTTGCTGATATGGTCGAGCGAGGCGAACATGCGCGCCACATTGTACGGCTCGCTGTAGGAACTCGACGCCGTGGTGATCAGGCCGATATGCTTGGTCACGCTAGCCAGCGCCGATAGCAGCGTCAGCGGTTCGAGGCGGGCATTGGCGTAATGGGCGACGCCGCTCTTGACTGAATCCCAGATCGACACGTGGTCGGCGACGAAGATGGTGTCGATCCTGGCGCGTTCGGCCGCCTGCACGAGATCGCGGTAGAATTCGAAATCCAGCACCTCCCGCCCCGGCGCCCTCGGGTGGCGCCACGACATCCGATGATCGCCCTGCGGGTTGAAGAAGAATGCGCTGAGGATCATGTGGTCTCGAGCCATGCCGGGCCTCCTTCCAGATCTGCTCCGGAGACCGTCGCGCTGCCTCGGCAGACAGCGACAATCTCTGCTGATGCGAGAAAGGTAGATTGCGCTCCGGCTTAATTCGAGTAATTTTATAGAGATAATGCATTTCGAAAGCGGAAGCGATTGCCCTCGATGGCGGCGCTGGAAGAAAGTGGTTTCAAGTCCCCATGTCCTCCCCGGTTCTGAACGTAGACCAGCTGTCCGTGGCCTATGACGGGCGCAAGGGATCGCATCCCGCCGTCAGCGGCGTGTCACTGCACATCGGCGAAGGCGAAGCGCTCGGCCTGGTTGGCGAGTCAGGATCGGGCAAAAGCTCGGTGGCGCTCGCCATATTGCGCTATCTGCCGAAAAACGCCCGCATCGCTGCGTCGGCGCTGGAATTCCACGGCCGCGAAATCCGCGACCTTTCCGCCGAGCAGCTGCGCCGGCTCAGGGGAAATCATATCGCCGCCGTCTACCAGCATCCCGGTGCTGCCCTCAATCCAAGCATGACGATCGGCCGCCAGATCACCGAGACGGTCATGCGGCATCGCCCGGTTCGCCTCGAAGAGGCGCGCGGGCGCGCCGCCGAACTGCTGGGCCGCGTCCGGGTCAGCCATCCGGAGCGGGTGCTGGATCTCTATCCGCACGAACTCTCCGGCGGCATGCAGCAGCGCGCCAACATCGCCATTGCCATTGCGCTCGACCCATCGCTGCTGGTGCTGGATGAGCCGACGACGGCGCTCGACGCCAGCGTCCAGTCCGAGATCATCGCCATCCTCTCCGACTTACGCAAGGATCACAAAACCAGCATCCTGCTGATCAGCCACGACATCAATATGATCCGCCGCTCCTGCGACCGGGTGGCAGTGATGCAGGCGGGAACCGTGGTCGAAAGCGGCGTTGCGAGCGATGTCTTCGACAACCCCTCTCACGCCTACACCAAGGCGCTCATCGCCTCGATCCCGGCGCTCAACTACACCAAGCGGGACGGAAGACTGGCGGAGACGGACGGCGTGCCAGCGCACCCAACAGCCCAAGGCGAAGACGCCGGCCTGCCAAAAGAACGCCGCATCGCGATCGCCTGCAAAGGCATCAGTCATGCCTTCGGCAGCCAGCCAGTGCTGCACCACGTCGATCTCGACATCGGCCAGGGCGAGACCTTCGGGCTGATCGGCGAGTCCGGTTCTGGCAAGTCGACCCTGGCACGGATCGTCACCGGCCTGCAGACGCCAAGCGCCGGATCGGTCGAACTGTTCGGCAGGACGGTCGCGCCGCGCGTCGAGAAGAGAAACCTTGCCGAACGCCGCGACGTGCAGATGGTCTTCCAGTCGCCGGATCGCACGCTCAATCCGCGCCAGCGGATCGGCACGATCCTAGGCCGCCCGCTGCGCAGGCTCGCCGGCCTGCGCCGCAGCGAGGTGAGAGCCCGCGTCGGCGACCTGCTGCAATCGGTTCGCCTCGCCGGCGCCACGGCCGAGCAGAAATCGCGTTCGCTGTCCGGCGGCCAGCGGCAGCGGGCGGCAATCGCGCGCGCCTTCGCCGGCGTGCCGAAGGTCGTCGTGCTCGATGAACCGACCTCCGCGCTCGACGTCTCCGTCCAGGCGACCGTTCTCAACCTGCTCAACGACCTGCAGCGCGACAAGGACACGACCTATCTGTTCATCAGCCACGACCTCAGGGTGGTGCGCTACATGGCCGACAGGATCGGCGTGCTCTATCGCGGACGCCTGGTCGAAACCGGCACATCCGACCAGATCTTTCGCGGCCCCAACCACCCCTATACGGCCCTGCTTTTGGCTGCGTCCTCCGACGAAGCTGCGCCGAGACTATCCGCTCCAATCGAGATCGAGGCAGCCGGTGTCCCGAATACGGGGTGCTCCTTCGCCGACCGCTGCCCGCTGGTCCTGCCCGACTGCCGAAAGGCGGAGCCGCCGGCCCGAGAGACCGCGGCAGGGCATCTGATCGCCTGCTGGCGGCACGGCAAGGGTGTCTGAGCGCCCGAAGGTCCGCAGCAGTGGCAGGGTTTTAGCGGCAAGCAGATCGTCGATGTCTGGAACCTCTCCGACGGCTGCTGCGGAGTTCCTGCCGCCGTGGTTGGGCCGCTTCCTCGCATACAAGTACATTCATTTGTGCTAATATATAACTGTCATGCACATTCGTTCGTGACGAAGACGTGGGAGGATGCAATGAAAACCATGAATCGCAGGTCTGCAATTGCTCTCGGTGTGACGGCTGCCGCGATAACGCCTCTGTTCACCCTGGCGGCATCAGCGAAGAAATACGGCCCGAAGGAAGGCAAGGAGATTGCGCCCGGTGTCAGGGTGGTTGAGGTCAGCACCGGCAACTCCGACATTCCCGCCTACAAGAGCATCGCAATTGTCGACGTGGTATTTCAGCCCGGCGCACACGCGCCTCAGATGGTGATGGACAACGATATGGTCTGCACCATTGCTTCAGGTGCGTTCACGATCAAGAAGGCCGACAAGGAATTCAAGCTCAAGACGGGTGACATGTACACCTGCGCCAAAGGCAAGACCGACGAGGCGACAAATACAAGCAAGGAGGTCGGCGTGCATCGGATCGCCATCCTGATACCTGCCTAGCAAACCGGATTCCGGCCGGATGGGAGGTCGCATGCCGTCCGGCCGGCGCTTGCGTACAGCTAAGTGCTGGCCTCGTCCGGCCAACGCCCTTCGGCAAGATCGGCAGGATTCCGCCGCTGGTGCCAGCCGGGTCACAGCCGCATGTTCGCTTTCCTTCAGGCACAGTGCGATGCCGGCATTGGCTCTTGAAGGGCCAAGCCAGACCCGCGTAACATAGCGCCAAGTCAACCGCTCACATTGAGTCTGCTTTATTAGTCCGGACTAACGTCCGGATTGGTTTGGATATTTTCCTTGAACACGCAAGCAACCAGCAGCGCGCCGGAGCGCGGCAAATCGTTTGCTCACGTCGCGGAAGCGTCCTGGGGCAAGGGCCTCAGCACCTTGCTTCGCATCGTGCGCATGACACTGCGCCATCCCTGGCAGGTCGCCATCACCATCGTCTCGACCTTCATTGCCGCGACGCTGCAGCTTTTCATTCCACGCCTGCTGGGACGCGCCATCGACCAGGCGCAAGGTGTGATGGCCGCGGGTGCCGGCGCTGCGGCGGAACACGCGCTGTGGAACACGGCGCTGACGCTGCTCGTCGTCTCGATCCTGCGCGGCCTCTTCACCATGGCGCAGAACTACTATGGCGAGGCCGTCGGTCATCGCACCGGCTATGAACTGCGGCTCGCCTTCTACGAGAAGATCCAGCGCCTGAGCTTCGCCTACCACGACAGGGTCCACACCGGCGATTTGATCACGCTCGGCCTGCTCGATCTCGACGGCGTGCGCATGTTCTTCTCCACCGGCATCCTGCGCGTCGTCCTGCTCGGCGTGCTGATCGGCGTCGGCGCCTATCTCCTGATCAGCACCGATCTCATGCTCGGGCTGCTCAGCCTGAGCTTCGTGCCGTTCGTTGCCTGGCGGTCCTCGGTCACCCAGCTCAAACTGCGCAGCACCTGGCTGACGTTGCAGGAGCGGTTGTCTGTGCTGAGCCGGGTGATGGATGAGAACCTCGGCGGCATCCGCGTCGTGCGGGCCTTTGCGGCACAGCGGCATGAGCTCGACAAATTCGACCGCGCCAAGCTGTCGGCGCTGGAGCTTGCCAATCGGCGCGTCGACATCCGCGTCTCCAACACCAGCGCCATGAATTTTTCCTTCCTGGTCGCCATGGGGCTGGTGCTCTGGTTCGGCGGCCAGAAGGTGATCGCGGGTCAGATCAGCGTCGGCACGCTCGCCCAGTTCCTTACCTTCATGACCATCCTGCAGATGCCGGTGCGCCAGCTCGGGCTGATGGTCAATTCCTTCGCGCGCGCCTCGACCTGCGGCAGCCGGCTATTCGAACTGCTCGACGCCGAACTCGACATCGAGGACGCGCCCGGCGCCAAGGATCTCGTCGTCACCGATGGCGTGCTGCGCTTCCACAATGTCGGCTTCCGCTACGAGGGCGCGGGCGACCGGCCGACTCTGTCGGGCATCTCCTTCGAGGCGAGGTCCGGCGAGACCATCGGCATCGTCGGTCCGCCGGGTAGCGGCAAGTCGACCATCGCGCACCTGATCCCGCGCTTCTACGACGTCACCTCAGGTGCGATTACCATCGATGGCCAGGACATCCGTGACGCGACGCTGCAATCGTTGCGCAAGGCGGTCGGCGTCGTGCAGCAGGACGCGTTCCTGTTCACCACCTCGATCGAGAACAACATCGCCTACGGCAATCCCTGGGCGCGCGAGACCCGCATCGGGCAGGCAGCCGAGTACGCCCAATTGCACAATTACATCATGGGCCTCCCAGCCGGTTACACCACAGTCGTCGGCGAGCGCGGCGCGTCGCTTTCCGGTGGCCAGCGGCAGCGCCTGACCATCGCCCGCAGCCTGATGCTGCGGCCGTCCGTGCTGGTCTTCGATGATTCCACCGCGGCCATCGACGCCGGCACCGAACAGCGGATCCGGGCAGCGATGAAACGCTTCGCCAGGGATCGCGTGACACTCATCATCTCGCACCGGCTGAGTTCGCTGATGCATGCCGACCAGATCCTGTTCGTCGAGGGCGGCCGGATCGTCGAGCGCGGCACGCATGAGGAGTTGCTGGCGCTCGGTGGACGCTACCGCGCGCTCCATGACCTGCAGTTGCGGCCGGACGATGAGCGGCCCGTGGCGGGAGCCGCGTGATGCAGACACCGGCCGACGACGAGAAGGAAGACACCAGCGGGCCACCGACAAAGGCGGTCGTGGGCTCGCACCGCGACGACGAAGAGGTCTTCGGCAAAGCTTATGACCCGCGCATCGTGCGGCGTATCTGGAGCTTCGTGAGGCCGTATCAGAACCGGATTTTCATCTCACTCGCCGCGGTGCTGGTGTTCACGCTGACGCAACTGGCGATCCCGCTGGTCATCCGCTACGCCATCGACCACGGCATGACGGCTGGCAAGCTCGACCAATCGGTAATGATCGCCGCGATCAGCGCTTTCGCCGTGATCATCCTGATCAACTATGCCGCCAGCTATGTGCAGGAAAGCGTCGTCGGCAAGGTGGCCGAAAACGTGCTGTCGGACCTGCGCCGCGCCATGTTCAGCCATCTGCAACGGGTCTCGCTGAGCTTCATGGACAAGACCGAGGTCGGGCGGCTGATGTCGCGCCTGCAGGGCGACGTCAATTCGATGCAGGAATTCCTCGAAACATCGGTGATGTCGGTAGGCGACATCGTGCTGTTGTTCGGCATTGTCAGCGTGCTTTTGTGGCTCGATTTCCGACTGGGCCTGCTGACGCTGTCGACCATGCCGGTGCTGTTCATCGTGCGCCTTTTCTGGCTGCCGCGCGCCAAGGTCGCCTTCATGGCCGCGCACGAAACCAACTCGATCGCCAACGGCGCACTGGCCGAAGGCATCCATGGCGTGCGCACGGTGCAGAGCCTCGAGCGCCAGCACGTCAATTTCGACCTCTACGACGAAAAGGTGCTGGCCAACCTCAATGCCCATTTGAGGTCGGCGAAATACGCGCAGGTAATGGTGCCGATCGTCGACACGCTGACCGGCATCGCCATGGCAACTGTCATCGTCGTCGGCGGGTCGATGGTGCTCTCGCACAGCCTCGACATCGGCGTCATGGTGGCGTTCCTGTTCTACATCCAGCGCTTCTTCGACCCGATCCGCTCGCTGACCATGCAATACAGCGTCATGCAGCGCGCCATGGCTTCGGGCCAGCGCATCTCCGAAGTGCTCGACGTGCCGGTCGACGTCAGCGACAGGCACGGTGCCGTGGCGCTGTCGCGCGACATGGACGGCTCGGTCGAGTTCAGGAACGTCACCTTCGGCTATAGGCCGAACCAGCCGGTGCTGAAGAACATCTCCTTCCGCGTCAACCCGGGCGAGACCGTAGCGCTTGTTGGCCCGACCGGGTCGGGCAAGTCGAGCTCCATGGCGCTGGTGCACCGCTTCTACGATGTCTGGTCGGGCGAGGTTCTGGTCGGCGACCATGATGTGCGTGACCTGACCCAGGATTCGCTCGGCGATCAGGTCGCCATGGTGCTGCAGGAGCCGTTCCTGTTTTCCGGCTCGGTGCTGGAAAACATCCGCTACCACAAGACATCAGCCAGCCGCGAGGAGGTGGTCCGCGCCGCACAAGCCGTCGGCGCGCACGATTTCATCGAGAACCTGCCAGATGGCTACGATACCGAACTCGAGCAGCGCGGCGGCAATCTCTCGCTGGGCCAGCGCCAGCTGATCAGCTTTGCGCGCGCGCTGGTGGCGGATGCAAAGATCCTGGTGCTCGACGAAGCCACGGCCAGCATCGATTCCTACACCGAGATGCTGATCCAGAAGGCGCTGATCACGCTGCTGGAAGGCCGCACCGGGCTGGTCATCGCCCACCGTCTGGCCACTATCCGCGGCGCCGACCGCATCATCGTGCTGCAGAACGGCGAGATCGTCGAAAGCGGCAACCACGAACAGCTGATGGCAAGAAAAGGCCTCTACGCCCGCCTCTACAACATGAACTACGCCTCGTTCGACGACATTTCCGAAGGCGAGCTGGAACTGGACGCGGCAGTCGGCAAGGCGACGTGATTGGGCCTGCAAACGACCGCAGGCGCCTAGGCCATTTCCGGGCGTCTTGACCCCTCGCGGATGGCCTTGTGCACGCCGCGTTGCAGATCCATGAATACAGGGCTTTCCATCACCTCTTCGCGGCGCGGGCGCTCGATATCCACGTTGAATGTCTGCGTGATACGTCCCGGGCCGATGCCCATGACGACGATGCGGTCCGACAGATAGACGGCCTCCTCCACATCATGGGTGACAAACAGGACGGTCAACCTGTGTTCCTCCCAGATCTGGGTGAGCAGTTCCTGCATCTGATGCCGGGTCAAGGCATCGAGCGCGCCGAAGGGCTCGTCCATCAACAGCATCTTGGGCCGGTAGGAAAGCGCGCGCGCAATGGCGACGCGTTGTTTCATGCCGCCCGAGAGTTCGGCTGGATAGCGGTCCGCACTACCAGACAGCTTGACGAGTTCGAGATGCTCCAGCGCGATCCTGCGGCAGGTCGGGCGATCGTAACCAGCGGCCTTGAGCGCAAACTCGATGTTCTGCCGCGCCGTCAGCCAGGGAAGCAGCGTGTAGGACTGAAAGACGACGCCACGGTCGAGACCAGGCTGCAGGATCGGCGCGCCATCGATGCTGAGATCGCCCGCGTCGAAGTCCTGCAGTCCGGCCACGATCGACAGCAGCGTGCTCTTGCCGCAGCCCGACGTGCCGACCAGGGAGACGAACTCGTTGTCGGCAAGATCGAGGTTGATATCGCGCAGCACTTCCGTGCGCCGTTCGCCCGTGCCGAAGCTCTTGTGGAGACCGGCGATCCGCAATTTGGGGCTCATCGGCTGGACCTCATTGCGAGCGGCCCTCTTGCTTGAACAGCACCTTTTCCAGCGCCTTCATCACCTGGTCGGTGATGAGGCCGAGCAGGCCGAGCAGCAGGATGTAGCCGATGATGGTGTTGGTCTGGAAATAGCGCTGGGACACGGTGATGCGATAGCCGAGCCCCGAAGTGGCGGCGACGAGTTCGGCCAGCACCAGCCAGGTCCATGCCCAGCCCAAGCTGATGCGCAGCGTATCCCAGATGCCCGGCAAGGCGCTGGGCACGACGATGCGCGTCAGGATCTTGCGATCCGGCAGGCCTAGCGTGCGCCCAAGGCCGATGAAATCGGCTGGAACCCGTTTTACATTGTCCATGATCATCAGCACCTGCTGGAAGAACGTGCCGATGAAGATGATCAGGAATTTCTGCGAATCGCCGGTGCCAGCCCAAAGGATGGAGAGCGGCACGAAAGCGACGACCGGCATGTAGCGGATGAAATCCACCAGCGGCTCGATGGCCGCTTCCCAGGAACGGAAACTGCCAATCAGCACGCCGATCGGTATCGACAGGGCCGAGGCGATGAGGAAGCCGATGGAGATACGGTACATCGAGGCTTTGAGGTCCAGCCACAACGTGCCGTCGGCCGCGAGCTTGGCGATCTGCATAGCGACGCTGCCCGGCGATGGCAGGAAGATCGGCTTTACCAATCCCAGTCCGGTCGCCGCCCACCAGGCAAGGCCGAGCCCGACGAACACGGCCACCGCGATCACCAGGAAGCGCGACCTGGCGATGGGCACGCCGATGCCGGAGGATCGGCGACGCCTCGCCTGTTTCGTGGGACGAGCCGGATCCGTTTGAGCGGGACGCTCCCCGGGCATCTGCGTCACCACCGCGATCCGGCCTTGGTCATTCCGCCGCCTTGACGAACGACGGGTCGATCATCTGCTCCGGCGTCACATCGGCCTGCAGCAGCTTGGCGTTCTTGGCGGCGGCTTCGACATCGGCGAAGGTCTTGGTGGTGAAATCACCGGTCAGCGCCGCCTTGTTTTCGGCGAGTGAGTAGTAACGCACGCCGTCAAAGGCGGTGTTGAGGTCCTTGACGTCCGAACCGACAGCCTTGGCGATGATGGCGCGCCCACCGGGCGTATCGGCATTGTAGTCCTTGAGCGCTGCGTCCCAGCTTTTGATCATGGCCAGCACTTGGCCGGGCCGCGACTTGATCACCTCGTCACGCACCACCAGCACGTCGCTGATCAGGCCGGGATCCTCGCCGGCGGTGAACAGCAGCTTGAGGTCCTTGTTCTGCGCCATGGCGACGGTGAGGTACGGTTCATAGGTCACCGCGACCGGCACCTGGCCGGCGATCAAGGCGCTGCCGGCGTCGGACGCAGGCATCGGAACCGGCTTCACATCGTCGATCGACATGCCGTTCCTGGTGAGCGCGTATTTGAGCAGGATGTCGCTCGTCGTGCCTTCCTCGAAGGCCACCTGCTTGCCCTTGAGGTCCGCGATGGAGGTGACGTCCTTGCCAGCGATGATCGCGTCGGCGGTCATGGAGACGTCGAGCAGCAGCACGATCTTCACCGGCAGGCCGGCCGCAACCATGCCCATCGCCGTGTGGGTGGCGATGTTGGCGGCGTCGAGCTGGCCGCTTGCAAGTGCTGCATTGATGTCCTTGTCCTCGGCGAAGTTGACGATCTGGACGTCGCTCAGCCCGTTCGTCTTGAACAGGCCCTTGGCCTCGGCGACATGCCACTGGCCATAGCCGAGCCAGGGCTCGATGCCGATCTTGAACGCTCCTGCCTCGGGCGTGGTGGGAATGGCCGCATCGGCCGCGTAGGCCGCCGGGGCGGCGGCGAGCCCGATGGCGGCGGCCATCACGAGCGCGCGAAATTGTCCTGTTAGGTTACGCATCATCCTTGTTCCCCTTGATGATCGGACCGCTTTTTCTGACTGAGGTAGCCGGTCCGGTGAGACTGCGGGTTTCTGCTCTTGCGGCACTGTGCCTCGGCGTCTTACCTGCCACTTCATGGTGAAGTGCGCGGATATTTCAGCGTCAGCGGGAGCGGATGTCAAGGCTAAAATACATACATGCATATACAAGTTGGAAAGACTCAATTTTTACGCGCTCCGGGATCGATCCGGTCTAGAAAATCGGTCACCCGATCGGTTCCGGCAACAGGTTCGCTGCCGACCATGACCGCCACCGAAAAGGCAATAAGGGAAGAAACCGGCGTGTGGCTGCGTGCGCCGGCGCGCAGGTTCATGACCAGCGTCGGCGACAGGAAGAGACCGGCCCGGAGCACCGCGCGCCAATCGGCCGGCAGCATGCCGCGCCGTTTGAGCTCAAGCAGCAATGGCCGCCACAGCGCTGTGGCCTTGACCTCCAGCAGGTCGCGGCGGACCGGGCTCAGGTCCCAGTCCGTGTCGACATGGAGCAGGTTTCCGTCCAGCCGCGCATGGGCGCGAAAAGCCTCGGTCGCGGTCGCCGGATCATAGAGCCAGAACGGGTGGGCGAAGATGTTGTGGAACGTCGCCTTCACCTCCGCCAGCAGCGTCGGGATATGCGAGCCTGCAAAGGCAGGATCGAAGAAGGACAGCTCCGCCCTCCCCGCCTTCGCCGTGTACCAGACATTGGCGTTGTGGGCGTCGCCATGCGCGACCACGCCGCCTGCATCGGCAAGCCGGTCCGGCCGCAAGCGCACTGCGGCGGCATCGAAAAGCTCACCGACGCTGTCGGTGTACTGCTCGCCATTGATGACGAATTTCAGCCGGGAAAACCGATCCCAATCCAGCTCGGCATCGGGAAAGACGAACGGCTTGCCGACATAGAAATCGGCCAGCCGGCCGCCTGGCGACAAGCGTGTCTCGGCATCGATCAGCCGCTCATGAAACAGCCTGTGGATCGGTTCCGCCGCCACCTCCTCGACGGTTACCGGATGCAGCGTTTCGAGATAGACCTTGAGCAGCCTGGCCGACAGGTCGCGCTCGGCAAGAACGGCTTCTCGCCGTTTGCCGGCATCGTCCTGCGCATCCAGCGCGAACAGCACATCCGAAAACCTCGGATCCGTGCGCCGCCGATAGACAAGGATCTGCTCGCCCGGTTGGGCCGACATATGCACGGGTTGATCAACCGGCAGGCCGGCGCGCGACAGAATCTCGGCGCGGTAATACTCGCCCGTCATCGCCTCTTCCCGCTCCTCCTGATGGAACTTGAAGAAGTAGGCCTTGCCGTCGTCCTCGAAGAAGCCGTTCAACGAATTGAGGCTGTATTTATCGAAGTTGATGCGGACATTGCGGGGGCGCATCGCGAACAGGTCGCCCAGCAATGCCGCCAGCGCGCTTTGTGCTTCGGCAACATCATGCTGCGCGAGTGCCCGGATCCGCGCCGTGCGGCTCGGTGCCGGCGTCATCTGTCGCTCTTGCATTCGACCTGCTTCCGTCAGCTGCTTTTTGAAGGGGAATAGCGGCTGCCGAGCGAGTAGCGGCTGCCGGCATAAGTCAGCTTGCTGATCGTCGCCACCACCGCGCCCGTCCATGTCCGGCGGTGCAGGAAAAGGCAGCAGGCGCCGACATCGATGCCCAGATGCCGCGCCGTCTCGGCATCCGCCGGGATGGCGGAAATGATATGCTCGACCTCGGTCACCGGGGTTTTCTGCATGAGGTAGTCATAGGTCGCCGTCTTCGAAAAATCCTGCTTGTCATAGTCGGGGATAAGGCTCGGATTGACGAAGCGCTCTTCGAGTTGCACCGGCAGATCGTTCTCGAAATTGACGACGACGGAATGATAGATCGAGACGCGCTTTGGAAATTCGAACGACAGCGCCAGCTCTTTTGTCGGCATGATGGTTTCGAGGACGAGGACTTCGGAACGATGTCTGTTGCCGCGCTCGACGATCTCGGCTGCGATGTTGTTGATCTCGATCAGCGTCGACTGTGGCCGCGGTGGCGCGATGAAGG